>NZ_JAEKIW010000002.1 GCF_016757965.1 Archaeoglobus neptunius
CGTGCCACGCATCGACAATGAGCGGAACAATTTCCTTCTCCAGAAACTCTCTGACAGCACTCCTCACAAGCCTGTCCTCGTCACTCAAAAGCTCGTCAACGTTGTAGAAGTCAACTCCTCTGAACATCTGACCACCTCGAACTGTATGTATTTAAAATTTTCAAAATTTATTACATATAAGACTTTCGGAAAAATTTTGCCATAAAATCACAAATCACGAAACTCTTTGAAATCAACAAAAAGCTCGTTCACCTTGATATCCATTGAAACGCCCTTTTCATGGATGGGTGCAAGAAAATTCAGGCCTGCACTTACAATCATTCTCGCTCTTCGCCCTGCGGGTAGACCAAATCTCCTGTCGGCTGGATGCAGCAGTTTTATCACACCACCAATGCCTTTAGACTCGGCAAGCTCCAACTCCCTTCGTGCTATATCGATCGCATACCTGCTGAATGACCTTATGGCCACGATGATTTCTCCTCTTCCTTTTTCAATCACAGAGTGTACCGAAGTCAGTCCGGCCTTCAGTAAAAGCTGTCCCGGGCTCAAAGTCGTACCAACGTAGCTTATAAGCTCCGTTATCCCTCTGGGGTTCATATCCTCGACGCTCAGCAAAGCAGCGTATTCCGGATATGTGCTGATCCCGGCTCCCCTCAGAATCACGTCTAGAAGGGTGTTGGATATCGCCCCAAGAGCGAACTTTCCCTTTGGAACTCTGATTCCTCCTATTTCTTCCATTTCATCGGTGATGACGACCTTCTTTGCAATTAGAAACGGAAAGCCATCACAGATTTCCCGGATTGTCGATAGAACCATGTCGAAATCGTTTTTGTCAATAAAGGCAACATTTGTTGGTACAAGGCCCGAGAGAGAGTACACGTCGAAATCGCAGAAGTAAACATTGAACTCTATTCTTTCCGAGAACTCTCCAAGCCGTTCAAAGGCACTCTTCCTTTTAAGCTCCTTCAGCCCTTTTTCAGTCAGCTCAGCTTTTCCACCACTGTTTCTCCTGACCAGTCCCTTTTCCTCAAGTTTTTTCAGGTGATACCTGACAGTCCTCGCTCTAATGCTTACACCGCGAAGCTCGAGCTCTTTTTCGATTTCGATCGAGCTCAAAGCACCCGATTCCTCGAGAATGCTCAGAATCTCCTCCTCGACCATCGATGGATATTTCTAATTAAAGATAAATACTTTTTTCATTTTACCTCATATACACCAAGCTTCTTCTGTGAGTAGGAAACAAGCCTGCTAAGCGGTATGGTCATGAGGAGATAGAAGAGGGCCACTCCGAGAAACGGTGTCCACGCATTGAAGGTCGTGTTGACAATCTGTCTCCCAACCCTTGTCAGCTCAACTATAGATATCACGGAGAGAAGTGAGGAATCCTTGAGCAGTGCTATAAACTCGTTGCCCAGAGCCGGAAGTATGTTGCGGAACGCCTGAGGAAAAATGACGTAACGCATCGCCTGGAGGTAGGTCATCCCTAGACTTCTTGCAGCCTCCATCTGGCCGAGAGGAATTGATTCTATTCCAACCCTTACTATTTCCGCTATGTAAGCTCCGCTGCATACACTCAGAGCGATTATTCCAGCCGGCTCAGGTTGCAGATTTATCCCAATTGCCGGAAGACCAAAATAAACAATGAGGATCTGGACAAGAAGCGGAGTACCTCTTATAACCTCAACATATGCGGTAGAGAGTGCAAAAGGAATTAAGTTTTTTGAGACCCTTCCAAGCCCGGCAATGGTGCCTATAATCAACCCAAAAAGTATTGACACCAGAGTGAGCTTCAAAGTTACCATCGCACCAAATGCAAGGTCCGGTATTATCCTGATGAACAGATCCACGTCGAACTGATTTATGGCCGCCATCGCACTGGGAAAAAAGTTAAGATATAAAAAAATTTTTTCTTACTCTCCAAACCACTTCTTGTAGATTTTATCGTACGTTCCGTCCTCCTTGATCTCCTTTAACGCCTGATTTATTGCCTTCAAAAGCTCAGGGTTATCCTTGTTGACCGCTATACCGTAGTACTCCGGTGGGAAGGCGGGATCCTCAACAACCCTGTAAACTTTCGGGTTCTCCTTCACAGCGAGGTATGCAACGAAGTTATCTATGATGGCAGCGTCAGCATCACCTTTCTGAACGGCCATCAGAGCCTCTGGAGTGCCCTCAAATCTTTTTATCTCCACTATTTTGATGCCTTTCTCGTCTATGAGTCTCTGAGCAGCAAAATCACCGGTTGTACCCTGCTGCACCGCAACCACCTTCCCAGCAAGGTCCTGAGCGCTGTTGATGCTTTTGTCGTCAGCCCTTGTCAGAATCACCTGCTTTGCCTCGAAGTACGGGTCACTGAAATCCACCTGCTTCTTCCTCTCTTCCGTGATAGTCATTGCTGAACATATCACGTCGTATTTGTGGGCCTGAAGTCCCGGAATGATACCGTCCCAGGCTGTGTTAACGAATTTCACCTCCAGACCAAGTCTTTTTGCTATTTCTGTCATCAGATCTATGTCAAATCCCGTGTACTTACCCGTCTTTTCATCGGTATACTCAAATGGAGGATATGCGATGTCACTTCCAACAGTCAGTACACCTTTCTCAACCAGCTTGATTTTCTGCTCTTCCTGGGCCTGCTGCTGTGCGCATCCGAGTACCAGAACAGCCGCCAGAATTAACAATATCGGAACAATTTTTTTCATATCAACACCTCGCCTTTACCATGTTTGGATACTTAAAAAATTTTCGATACTTAAAAGGTTAAGTTTTTAAACAAAATTTGGGGTCTGGGAGAAATGAGAAGATTGCACGCAGATCTCGGGCTTATGGTCGTTGCTTTAATATGGGGTTCGACTTTTCCCGTGGTTAAGGTAGCGCTGGAAAGCATGTCCCCGTTTGCGTTTAATACTGTCAGATTTTTTATCGCATGCCTGTTCTTCTTACCTTTTTTAAGAGGCTGGGATTTCAAAGCCGGTTTTAAAATTGGCATAGCCTCGTTTCTCGGATACACATTCCAGACGGTGGGTCTGGAGTACACCACAGCAACAAATGCGGGATTCATAACCTCAACCTATGTTGTTCTGGCCCCGATAATCTCATGGCTGGTTTACAAGGATTTATTCGACAGAAGAGACGTGTTTGGTGTGTTTCTGGCGTTTATTGGCTTCTACTTCCTTTCGGGATATTCCGGATTCAATTTTGGCGATATACTGATGCTGTTCTGTGCCCTGTTTTTTGGGGCTGAAATTGCCATGATCTCCCATTACTCCCGCATAAGCAACCCGACAATGCTCGCCTTCTGGCAGTCCTTTGCAATATTCATCCTCTCCGCACCCTTTGCAGCATTCACCACGCTAAAATTCGAAGTGAATACAACAGTTGTGGCTGCATTGCTAATCACAGCATTCTTTGCAACCTTTGTGGCCAAAATGCTTCAAAACTGGCTTCAAAGCTATACAAAATCATCCGATGCGGCAGTAATTCTATCTCTTGAAGGTGTATTCTCTCATCTGTTCAGCGTTCTTCTGCTTACCGAAATGCTGTCTCTAACGCAGTATTTTGGTGCATTTTTAATATTAGTGGCTGTAATCATAGTATCTCTCAGAGATTAGCCTGGAAATCTGAATGATTTTAATTTACCGCAATATTCTTATATTTTGAAAACAAAGATAAAATTGGGTGATAGTATGGGTGTGCACAGAATAACGAGTGAGGCTGCCAAATATTATGCACAGAGAGAAAGAGTTGTGGGATCTGGGGTGGCCTTGCTTGGAGAAGCGAGCATGAATCTGGATAAATTGACCAGTGAGCAGTTGGAAAAACTCGGAGACCTTGCAGCAAAACTTCTTCCACACTCCCCCGGATATGCAGGAAAGATGATGCCGATAGTGGCAAGGCTGTTCTGGAAACTCGCAGGAGCAGGGGAGAAGGAGTTTGGATTTGCAGAGCTTGATGAACTGGAGAAAGAGATTGAAGAGGTTAAAAAAGAGCTTGGATTCTAATTTTTTAATCGCACGGCACAATCAGTACGGGCAATACCGAGTTTCTGATGACTATTTCTGCGGTGCTGCCCATCAGTATTTGAAGTATGCTGCGTCCCCTTTTTCCTATTACTATAAGTGTTGAGCCCATTGCAGGAGCGGTCATGAGTATTTCTTTCGATGCAACACCGCTGTGGACAACAATCTGGCTGGGGAAGTCCAGTCTCTCTGCATACTTTTTCATGTTTTCTGTTGCCTTCTTTATATTTTCTTCAATATCCTTTGCACTCCCGTAATCCACAACATGCAGTAAAATTGCCTCTTTTACGAGCTCTTTGAAGAGGTCGGTAGACTGCATTATCCTATCGGAGCATGGCGAGAAATCAACCGATATCAGTGGCCGGTCAAACACCCTTCTCGCATCCCAGTAGCACTTAACGGCTTTTTTACCCCGATCCCATTCATATCTGACAAGAAGTACCGGTTTTTTTGCGGCTCTGGCAACGTTTGCTGCAGTGGAGCCTATCAGCATCTCTCTGAATATATTTTCTCCTTTCATTGGCATGTAAATCAGGTCAACATTTTCTTCCTCCGCCAGCCTGGCAATTTCCAGTGCCGGAGTCCCCATTCTTACGATGGCTCTTGTTTTTATGCCTATCTCTTCAAACTCGCTGGAAATCTGGTCAAGTTTTTTCTGATACTTTTCTACAAGAGTTTCAGCAACTTTAAGTTCCTCTGGAGT
This sequence comes from Archaeoglobus neptunius, assembly GCF_016757965.1. Classification (NCBI taxonomy): domain Archaea; kingdom Methanobacteriati; phylum Methanobacteriota; class Archaeoglobi; order Archaeoglobales; family Archaeoglobaceae; genus Archaeoglobus; species Archaeoglobus neptunius. Next base: position 4,723 of record NZ_JAEKIW010000002.1, read on the forward strand.
CTGCAATCCTACATCGAGAGAGTGAAACAGAATAAGCTCGTGTGCCACACCCGTTGAAAAGAATCTCGGTATGCAGTTGCCGAAGGCATATTCCGAGACCACCGAGAAATCAACTGGAAACAGCACCTTCTTTATCATATCTCTCCACCTCCTTGCGAAGAACTCTTTTTTAATTATGGGTTTAAAAAATTTTTCCTGATCAAAGCTGATATTCTTCTTCGGCTAAAAAGCTTTAAACATTCCGGCATATTTGTTACATGAAGGCAGTGCTCTCGTACTCAGGTGGCCTGGACACGACGGTCTGCATTCCACTTCTCAGGGAAAGGTACGGTTACGATGAGGTGATTACGGTCACAGTTGATATTGGCCAGCCAGAATCCGACATCAGGCAGGCAGAGGAGAGAGGGACGAAATACGCCGACAGACATTATACGGTGGATGCGAAAAGCGATTTTGTAAACGAACTGTTCAGGCTTATTAAGGCCAATGGGGAATACGAAGGGTACGTTCTCGGCACAGCTCTTGCAAGACCGCTTATCGCTGGTAAAGTTGTTGAAATTGCCAGAAAAGAAAATGCAGATGCCATTGCTCACGGATGCACAGGAAAAGGAAATGACCAGCTCAGATTCGAAAATGTATTCAGGCAGTACGGTTTTAAGGTTGTAGCCCCGGTAAGGGATCTCAATCTTACGAGAGAGTGGGAGATTGAATACGCAAGAGAACACGGCATCGACGTTCCCGCTACAAAGGAAAAACCGTACAGTATTGACGAGAATCTCTGGAGCAGAAGTATTGAAGGGGGAAAACTGGAGGATCCATCCTTCATACCGCCTGAAGAGATCTACGAATGGACGGTAAGTCCTGAGAAGGCCCCGGAAAAGGCTGAAATTATAAAAATCGATTTCGAGGAGGGTATACCCGTCGCACTTAATGACGTGAAAATGAATGGCTTTGAGCTGATTAAAAAACTGAACGAAATTGGAGGAAAGCATGGCGTGGGCAGAACGGATATGATTGAGGACAGGGTTCTCGGTCTCAAGGCGAGGGAAAATTACGAGCATCCAGCAGCTACGATTCTTATAACGGCTCACAGAGATTTGGAAAAGCTCGTTTTGAGCAGAAAAGAGTTGAAGTTCAAAAAGCTTGTTGAAGAGGAGTGGGCAGAACTCGTTTACCATGGTCTTACCAACGATCCGCTCTACGATGCTCTGAACGCCTTTATCGATACAACACAGAAGAGAGTTACCGGGTGGGTCAAAATCAGGCTTTACAAGGGATATGCATTCCCGGTTGCAAGATACTCGAATTTCGCCCTTTACTCGGAGGAACTGGTATCCTTCGATACAGAGGCAATAGACCAGAAACTTGCGGAGGGGTTCGCAGCCTTCCACGGACTGCAGGGCAGGATGTTCAAAAGACTTTTTCAGTAATATATTTTAAATTAAAACTTCTTTCTTCCATTATGGACTTCATCATAATTTCCGTTGGAAACGAAATACTGAGCGGAGACATACACAACACAAATGCCGCATACATGGCAAAAAAGCTTACCAGACTCGGACATAAGGTGAGAAGAATAATCACCATTCCTGACGATGTGGAGGAGATCGCCGAGGAGATAAGAGAGGCTGCAAAAAAAGCCGACTTTGTTCTTGTAACCGGTGGACTTGGAGCGACACATGACGATGTTACTGCCGAAGGAGTTGCGAAAGCCTTCGGGAGAAAGCTCGTTGTCAACAAACAGGTATATGAGTGGTTGAATAAAATAAGCAAAAACGAGGATGCCGTTAAAAAGATATCTTCGGTTCCTGAGGGCTGCGAAATCATCTGGAATGATGTTGGTGCAGCTCCAGCTTTTATAGTGGAGAACGTTGCCGTCATGCCCGGTGTACCGGCTGAGATGGAAAACACATTTGAAAAAATACTGGAGAGATTTGAAGAAGGCAGTTATTACGAAAAAAGCGTAAGAGTAGAGGGTTTTGAAGTGAGAATAGTTGACAGGCTCAACAGGGTGGTGGAGGAGTTTCCGGACGTGCAGATCGGATCCTACCCAAAACCGGGATACGTGGTGGTTAAGTTCTCTGGCAGCAACGAGGAAAAGGTGAAAAACGCCGTTAAAAGATTTGAGGAGCTTTTGAATGATAAGAGGTAAGGTTTTCTACAGAGGAGAGTTTATAGAGGCAGGAATTGAGGTCGATGGAGGGAGAATCAAGAAAATAGGAAAACTTGTAAAGGGTAAAGAAGTTAGAGGAGTCATTCTGCCGGCCGGAATTGATGTTCATGTCCATCTCAGAGATTTTGATGAAGCACACAAGGAAACGATTGAAACCGGAACCATGGCGGCAAAATACGGTGGCATTTGTCTCGTGGTGGACCAGCCAAATACAAGGCCCGTCGTGGACTCGGAAAAAGTTTATTTCGAGAGGATGGAGAAAGCGAAAAGTGACGTTCACGTTGATTACACCCTGAACCTCGCCCTCACCAACTCGAATTTCGGAGAAATTGCTGGAATTCTGGAAAAGATCAGGAGCAGGTACTTCGTACCGGCTGTAGGGGAGGTTTTTATTCAGCACAGCAATGATAACCTGCAGATAAGATACGAAACACTCAGACTGGCCATCTCTAATCTTAAAAACGTACTTTTGACAATTCATGCAGAGGACCCGGCGTATGTTGATACGGGCTTTCCAAATTTCAGGTTCAGAAAAAAAGAGGCGGAGGTGTTTGCGGTTCAAAAATGCCTTACCATATCCAATTTCCACTTCTGCCACATATCCACAAGAGATGCAGCAGAAAGAATCTGCAACAGCGATTCGACTTTTGAGGTAACTCCTCATCACCTGCTTCTCTCCACTGACGACTACAGGAGACTTGGATATGCCGTGAACGTAAATCCTCCCCTCAGGAGCAGGGATGAAGCAGAATGGTTGCTGAAGCACTTCCATATGGCTGATATACTAGCGTCGGATCACGCTCCACATACTCTGGAGGACAAAAAGAGTGGTGCGCCAGGATTTCCGGGTGTTGAGACGATGTATCCCATTTTTGTCCATCTCGCAGCGATGAGAATAATAAGATTTGGCGACCTTGTGGAGAAGATTGCCTCCAACCCTGCCAGAATTTTCGGCTTCAGGGGTTATGGAGAAATCAGGGTCGGCAACTATGCAAATTTTGCTGTTTTTGATCTGAAAAATGTCAGAAAGATACGGGCGGAGGACCTGCATTCAAGATGTGACTGGACACCATATGAAGGTTTTAACGCTGTATTTCCCGATAAAGTCTATCTCAAAGGTACTGATGTACTTGAAGTTGCAGAGCCAACCGGGGAGGTTTTGGGTGCCGAATTTCAAAATTATAAGAAAAGCTTTTAAGAGGAGATAAGAATTGTTGTAATAATGAGCATCAGACTAATGGTCGTTGACGACGATGATAGCATAAGAGAGATAATCAAGGTTATGCTGAAAGATTTTGAAATAATTGAAGCGTCCAATGGATTCGAAGCGATAAAGCTGTACGAAAGATTTCATCCGGAAATCGTTTTAATGGATGTCTCCATGCCACAGATGGACGGTGTAGAGGCTACAAAGGAGATACTGAAAATCGACCCAAAGGCCGTGATTATCGGTCTGACAGCCTTTGCCAGAAGCAGGGGAAAGGAAATGCTTCAGAGCGGAGCAAAGGAGGTGGTTGAAAAGCCATTCACAAGAAAAATGCTCAAAGAGATTATTGAGAAGTACGCATCAAGTGCATTAGCCGAGACATGAACACAAGCTTTTTCTAGCAAATTACACCATTTCTGCCGATGGATATCGCTGTGCTTTTAACAGCAGCAATTCTGGATTTTCTTGTTTCTGAACCACCGCTTCATATCCATCCTGTTTTCTGGTTCGGAAAGCTGATATCCTTTTTCGAGAGACTGGTGATCCGCAATGAAGCTCTCGACCTAATTTACGGTGCCATCTCCACAGCAGTAATCATTGCATTTGCGTTTTTATTGGCTTCTGCCCCATTCCCCTCTCCTCTGCGTTATGTCTGGCATGCGTACCTGCTTTTCTCCGCTATCTCGGTAAAAAGCATGGTGAAACACGCTGAAAGGTGTATTGCCGGTGGAATTGACAGGACAGCAGTGCAGCAGATCGTAAGCAGAGACACATCCGAACTTAACGAAAGCCAGCTCTGTTCGGCGGTAATTGAGTCCGTAGCTGAGAACTACGTCGATGGTCTGGTTTCACCACTCTTCTACTTTTCAGTTTTCGGTATTGGAGGGGCAATGGTATTCAAAGCGGTGAACACATGCGATGCAATGATTGGCTACAGGAAGGGACGATACGAGTACTTCGGTAAATTTGCTGCAAGGCTTGATGATGCGCTCAATTACATCCCAGCAAGAGTTTCTCTACTGTTCTTTGAGGTCTTGAAGAGGGGGGCTGCAAGATACGGCTTAAAAAATGGCGTAAAGTTCAATGGATGCAGCATAGCTGCGATGTCGTATGTTCTGAATGTGAAACTCGAAAAACCGGGATACTACTCTCTACCGGGCAGAGATGCAGATTTGAATGCCGTCAGAGAATCAGTAAAAATTTTTAAGTTCCTCAGCCTTATCGCAATTGCCTTCTTTACCGTCACAACAGCGGTCAGGATAGTATTATTAACTCAACTGTAATTGTGGGGCTGATGAAATGTGAGGCCTGCGGGGGCAGAGGCTATATTGAAGTCGAAAAAACCTGCGAAATCTGCAACGGGAGCGGAAAGGCTAGGAGTTTCGATCCAAAAATTACTGCTGAACTTTCGGATGAGCAGTTGAAGATGTTTATGAGTGGTGTGTGCGGCGTTTGCGGAGGGGCAGGGAAGGTAAAAATCATGCAGGTTTGCAGGATGTGCAACGGGACGGGAAAGGTGGGAAAGTGCAGGATTTGCGGAGCAAAAGTTGTGGGCAACCATGAGCTCTGCCCCTCCTGCAGAAGGAGGCCCCACGCTTACAGGCTCAGCAACTCCTGCGGGCTTGAGGATGTCAGGCTCAACAGAATTTACCTGGGTAGAGTTTCGGCCGTAACCGATATAGGTGTTTTCGTCAACCTGAACAAAAGGCTCAGGGGTTTGATACATAAAAAAAATCTTGGAGGCTTTAAATTCAACGAGGACGAGGAGGTGCTTGTTCAGGTTAGCAATATAACCCTCAGTGGCGAAATCGACCTAAAGCCGGTGAAGATGGACGGTTTTGCTGTTGTTGATGTTTCAAAGGAAGCCACAAGGGTCGAAATCTCAGATCTTGAACGGTACATCGGAAAAATGGTAGAAGTCAGAGGAATGGTTACGCATGTAAAATTGACAGGAGGTCCGACGATTTTTACACTCCTCGACGGAAAGGGGAGTGTTAATGCTGCCGCCTTTGAGGGGGGAGAGAGGGCGTACCCGGAGGTTAGAGCTGATGACGTTGTAAGGGTTGTCGGTGTGGTAAAGAGAAGGGACACCAAGCTACAACTGGAGATTCTTGAAATGGAAAAGCTACTGGGAAAGGAAGCATACGAGGTAAGAAAAAGAATTGAGGACGAGATCGAGAGGGCCTGTGAACCCGAGTTCAGAGGTTTCCTGATTGAGAGCAAAGTGCTTGAAGAGCTCAGGGAGGAAATGATGAGGGTGGCAAAAGAACTCAAAAGGGCGATTTACGAGTCGAGGCCCGTGATAATCAGACACCACTGGGATGCAGATGGCACATGCGGAGGTGTAGCAATTGAGAGAGCGCTTGCTGACCTGGTTGAGAGGGTGCACTCCGACAGCGAGGCAAAATACTATCTGGTAAAAAGGAAGGTTTCAAGAGCGCCGTTTTACGAGCTTGAGGATGTTGTAAGAGATCTGGATGAGAGTCTTGAGGATGTGGAGAGGCATGGGGACAAGATCCCTCTTGTCGTTCTTGTTGACAACGGTTCCGGAGTTGAGGACATTCCGGCAATAAGGCAGTTCCTGCTCTTCGGTGCTGATGTGATCACAATTGACCACCACTTTCCCGATGAGGAGGTCGATCGTTACCTGCTCCACCACGTAAATCCTTACAAGGTCGGTGGAGACAGCAACTACACCTCCGGCATTCTGTGTGTTGAAATAGCAAGAATGATCTCCGATCTTGACATGAAACATCTTGCCGCCATAAGCGTTGTTGGTGATAGGGCCGAGGGTGAGGTGGAAAAATACATAGAACTGACAGGAATAAGCAGGAAGGAGCTTGCGGATATAGCACTTGCTGTTGAATATGAGGGGTTTTACCTCAGATTCAGATCTGCCAGCCAGATAATGCACGAAATACTCGGTTTCGGAAGACAGGACAGGCACAAAAAACTTGTGGAGATGCTCTCCGGTTATGCAAAGGAGGCAATAGAGGAGCAGGTAAGAACTGCCATGGAAGGGGTCAGGGTTCAGACCCTGCCAAATGGAATTGCCCTTGCAGCACTGGATGTGGAAAACTACGCAAAGAAATTTACATTTCCACCACCCGGAAAGCTGACCGGAGAAGTTCACGACAGGTTGAAGCAAAAGCATGACAGGATTGTTACCATTGGTTACGGCCCCGACTTCGCTGTGATCAGAAGCGAGGGGGTGGAGCTTGATATTCCGAGAATAGTCAGAGAACTAAGGGAAGAAATAGTTGCAGGGGTTGATGGAGGGGGACATCTGGTTGTCGGATCCATCAAGTTCGTTCAGGCAAAAAGAAAAGAGGTGCTGGCCAGACTGGCAGCGAAGATTGGCAGTATAGGATAAAATTTAAAATCCCAACAGCTCATGTCGTATGGATGTTAGACAGAATCATATCAAAGCTTATATCTGCAGGAGCAGATTTGAGCTCGAAAAATGCGATTAAAGGGGCGCTGAAGGTTATTGGAGAAGATGAAGGGCTGGCAGATCTGATATATATTTTCGTTAAAAACAGGGCATACAAAAAAGACTGGGAGAGGCTGCCCCCATCGAAGAGGGTTGTGTTCCTACCACAGTGTCTCAGAAACTCAAAAGAATGTCGGGCGGAGCTTACGGAAAAAGGTTACATCTGCCAGAGGTGCGGAGCGTGCAGCATTGCGGAGATTGTTGAGACTGCCGAAAAAATGGGTTACAAACACATTTACATCGTTCCGGGTGGAAGCATGATTTACAGAATTTTGAAGGATATCTCGTTGGAATGTTTCTCCTGCCTTGGCGTCGCATGCATTCCTGAACTGTGCGAGGCAAGCGAGAGACTGTCCATGAAAGGCATTGCCCATCAATGTGTTCCTCTGAAAAAAACAGGATGCGTTGACACAGAGGTGGATCTGACAGAGGTAAAAAAGTTTTTGAGCATGGGACTGACTGATGAGGAAAAGAGAGCTTGAGATACTTCTAGAGGAACTGAAGGGGTTTGAAAATCCTAAAATCAAGCTTGAGCAGTACGTTACACCACCGGGGCTTGCAGCATTCATTGCAACCACAGCAAAACTGATTGGTGACTTGCACACGGTATTTGATCTCGGATGTGGAACGGGAATTCTCGCCATATCCTGCTCACTGCTTGGTGCATACTCCGTTGGTGTAGAACTCGATTTGGAGGCATTGAAAATAGCTGAAGAAAATGCAGACAGAGTCGGAGCGGAGATAGACCTGATCTGCATGGATGTGAATGATCTGCGATGCAGGGAGAAAGTTACAACGGTCATGAACCCACCGTTCGGGATCCAGAGGAGAAACGCAGATCGGTCATTTCTGAAAAAGGCGCTGGAAATTTCAAATGTAATATACACCATACACTCCGCTGGAAGCGAAGTTTTTGTCAGAAGCATGGTCTCAAGACACGGATTCACGATCACCCATCTCTGGAAACTCTCCATACCTCTGAGAAGATCATACTCGTTTCATGAAAAAGCATTTAAATATATACCCGTAGAGGTATTCAGGATTGAGAAGCATGAGAGTTGTAATGCCGGGAGATAGAATAGGCTCGTCAGAAGAGTACATTAAAGGTGAGGGTGTTTACGAGGAAAATGGAGAGCTTTTTGCTGCTGTTGCTGGAAATCTTGTGATAGAGGACAGGGTGGCAAGCGTGAGGAGTTTTTCCCCAATTCCTGAAATTGTCAAGGGAGACGTGATTTTGGGCAGGGTTGTTGATGTTCGCAACTCCCTCGCCCTCGTGGAGGTTGCCAGCAAAAGAGGTGAGAAAAGACCCCTCACCAATAAGGGAATTGGAATCCTTCACATTTCAAATGTTGACGAGAAGTACGTTAAGAACATAAACGAGGCAGTCAGCTATCTCGACATCATCAAGGCAAGGGTCATTGGGGACAACCTGAGGCTCTCAACAAAAGAAAATGAAATGGGTGTTCTGAAGGCCCTCTGCGGTGTGTGCAGAAGTGAAATGGTGAGGGAGGGCGACATGCTTAAATGTCCGGAATGTGGAAGAACCGAGAAGAGAAAAATTTCAACGGATTACGGAAAGGGGGAGTGGTAAAATGGAAGTTAAAATCGTTGAAATTGGAGATGACTACGTCAGGCTCATAGTCAAGGGAGAGGAGCATACATACCTTAATCTTCTTCAACACTACCTGGTCGAGGATGACGACGTAATCATAGCGAGGTACAACATTCCCCATCCGCTTGTCGGGGAGCCTGAACTTTACGTTCGCACAAACGGTAAAAATCCACTTGAGGTCATAAAAAAGGCAAATGAAAAAATAATCGAGGCCTGCAACACTCTGGCTGATCAGATTTGACAGGCTCAGTACTCAAAACCCTCATCACGCTTCAGAGGGGCCCTGTCATCATCGCCTGTTAAACTTCTCCTCGCTGCTTTTAATCTTATCACGAATGTTGCACCGTGCGGCTTTGTATCCTCAATCCAGATTTTCCCACCATATCTTTCTACAACCCTTTTGACTATGTATAATCCAAGACCGCTGCCCGCACTCTCTCCGAATCTGAAACTTTCCCTGAAAACCTGACCTTTTATTCCACTGGGTATTCCATGTCCGTAGTCAACGACTCTTATCTCGCACTCATCCTCAAGTTCGCTCAACCACACATCAACTCTGTCCGTTTTTCCGTGCCTTACTGCATTGGAAATGATATTCTCGATAACAGAGTATATCGCCTCGTCGGACATGGCCACGCAGTATCCGTGGACATTTACCGGAATGCTGAATGGGGACGAGACCTCTTCAACAACCTTCCTTATGTCAACCGGCTTCAGAGCGCCACTTTCAGTTGAAACAATCTTTTCGAGTTCTCTGATTTTATCGATGTAATCACTGCTTTCTCTGACTGCATTTAACGCCTTCTCAAGAAGATTGTCGTTCCTGGTAAGCATGTACGTTTCAATATACCCGGAAATTATCTGAAGCTTGTTGAGAATATCATGACGAAGCATTCTGTTTATCAGCCTCAGAACCTCCTGAAGCTCACTGACCTGCCTGAACAACTCTGCATACCTCTTTCTTTCCATATCAAGCTCGTAATAACTTAAAAACTTGATTCCACTCCTGTAGAATTGCAGAATGCTTGAAAAGAGGATTATGTTGCTGAACGCAAAAAACAGCATCGAGTAATCGTAGTTTACCAGATTTTTAAAAGAATTGAGCAGCAAAATGTCCGCTGCATATCTGGCCGTGAAATAGCCTGTAAGGGATCCGAAGTAAGCAGCACTCTCCGTTTTTAAGTACACCGATAGAAGAACCAGCAAAAGCGTGAGTACGGTAATATCGCAAATCAGAAGTTCCATCTGGAGGAATTCCGTCATATTTTGAATTCCCCTGTATGCTGTTTGATACAGTACACTGCCCATTACAGCAAGACCCAAAATTGACGGTACAAAGTGTTTCATGTGGAAATATCTCCATTCTCGCAGCGTTTTCCATATTAAAAAACCGGTAATGGGAATGCTGGAAATAAGCGTCAGAGGTGGGTAGTAGTAAAACGCGATTCTGTTCAGGCTAAAATAGCCCTCAACCCACACAATTTGACCGACAGTCAAAGTGGCCACAATGGTCACAAGAGTGAGGAAGAAAAGAGAAAGAAACAGGACTCTTTTCTCGTTATCTGACACTCTTGAAAGAAACCCGGACATCAACATGGCCAGAACAAGGAGAAACAAATTGTAAAAATAAATAACAGTCATAAATATGGAATCAGAAATAAGATTATAATAGTGAATGACCACAATAAGAACGTACAGTAGTCCCAGAAGGACTGCATTTCTGTAAATACTCATTATAGTAATTATGTAATAAATAGTTAATAAACTTAACTCCAGTCTTTTTTTGATAGAAAATCATTTTTTATAAACCTTTTTTAAACCGGGGGGATAGGGAGCATCAATGGCTTACGAGGATCTGAGAGAATTTATTGAAAAACTTGAGGCTGAAAATCAACTGGCCAGGATAAACGACGAAATAAGTCCAGTTCTTGAAATGACCGAAGTAGCTGACAGAACGGTGAAATCCGGAGGCAAAGCTCTTCTCTTCGAGAAGCCAAAGGGTTACAAAATTCCAGTTCTTCTGAATGCTTTTGGTACAGAGAGAAGAATGTGCCTCGCTCTTGAAGTTGATAGGCTCGAAGATGTGGGACGCAGGCTGACTTCCGCTCTGGAATTCCGCCCCTCCTCCTTTATGGACGCTCTGAAAGGGATAGGAATTTTCAAGGAGTTCATGTCATTTGTACCCAAAAAAACGAGCAGAGCTCCCTGCAAAGAAGTTGAAGCAGAGAGTCTTGATAAATTTCCAATCCTGAAGTGCTGGCCAAAGGATGGTGGAAAATTCATAACACTGCCCGTTGTGATCACCAAGGACCCTGAAACTGGAGAGATAAATGCGGGAATGTACAGAATGCAGGTGTACGATGGTAAAACCACAGGTATGCACTGGCAGATCCACAAACACGGGGCGGAGCACTTCAGAAAAATGGCAGAGATTGGTGGTGGAAAGATAGAGGTGGCCGTCGCAATAGGCGTTGATCCCGCAACACTTTACGCTGCAACTGCTCCACTACCCTCAGGGGTGAACGAATTCATGTTTGCAGGATTCCTCAGAAAGGAGAGGTTGAAGCTCGTCGATTGTGATACTGTTGACCTTCAGGTTCCCGCAACAGCCGAAATAGTGCTGGAGGGTTACGTGAAGACAGACGAGTTCAGGATCGAAGGGCCGTTCGGAGATCACACGGGATACTACACTCCTCCCGAGCCATATCCTGTCTTTCACATAACCCACATCACCCACAGAGAAGATCCGGTTTACCATGCCACCGTGGTTGGAAGACCACCGATGGAAGATGCATGGCTGGGCAAGGCAACGGAAAGAATTTTTCTGCCCATTATAAGGCTGATCCATCCTGAAATTGTCGACATTAATCTTCCAGTGGAGGGGGCATTCCACAATCTTGCAGTAGTTTCGATACGGAAAAGGTACCCGGGACAGGCAAAGAAGGTGATGTATGCTCTCTGGGGGATGGGAATGCTGTCACTGACAAAGATTCTCGTGGTTGTGGACTCGGATGTAGACGTTCACAACATGAGCGAGGTAATCTGGGCAGTAACATCCCGTTTTGACCCCTCGAGGGATATTGTGATCCTGCCCCCCTCTCCCACAGACTCTCTTGACCATTCAGCGTACCTGCCGAATCTCGCAGGCAAGCTCGGCATAGATGCAACCAGGAAAATGAAAGATGAGGGATACAGCAGAGAATGGCCGGAAGTCATTGAGATGGACGAGGAGACCAGGGCAAGGGTAGACAAAATCTGGGAGAGCATAAAGAACATCGTGCTATGAGGAGCTTTGAATCCCTTTATTACAAACTGTTCTCAATTCCAAAACCAAAAGTGATGGTATCTTTATCCGTTTCCATCGCCATCCTCCTGTCTCTCATTCAATTTAAAATTCTGCTTCTCTGGCTGGCAATCTTTTTCACATCAGTGTTGGGAATAAAGCTGGTAAAGCTGAAATTTGAGCTGAAAAGGATTTCATTTCTCGCCATCTTCATCTCTGTCTTGACCACACCATCCTTACTTCTGAAAGGTAACGTGGCTGCAACCTCCTTTATTCTCTTCCTGACGTACTATTTCTGTTCAGAAAAAAAGTTTCCTGCCTTATCTCTCGGATTCGTTCCATACATCCTCGTTGACGCTTCCGTCCAAACTGCTGTTTTGCTGGCGATCTCACTTGCTCTCACGCTCATCTACTTAAGAATTTTAGATATAACTGTGGGGAAGGTGAACATCAGAGATTTTGTGGAATCCTTCGTTCTGTTCTGGCTTACTTCAGATGCCAGATACATGGAGACCTTTCTCAGCAGGTATTCTGAAGATTTTGAAGGCAGAGTTAGATGTCTGAGTCTGGATGGCTACAGGATCATCTCCACAGATTTTCATCCGGGCCCCTTCAGGAACGTGGGTGGAGCAAGAATGGTTGAAATACTTTCAAATCCGAATGGTGTTTATCTCCACTCCCCCACATCCCACACAAGGAACCCTGTCAACAGCGATGAGGTCAGAAAAATTGCCGCCTCGCTCAGATGCTCGGATGAAATTTTAAAGCCCTTAAAGCCCTTCAGAGTAGAAGGAGAGAATTTTGAAGTTTTCTGCATGCCATTTGATAAGCTAAAAATCATGTTCGTCAGCGGAAAACGACGTATCGATGATTTTGTGATGCATTCGGATAACATCGTGATCGACTGCCACAATGCTCACGAAAATGACTACGATCCGAACATGGAGGATATTGAGGAAATTTCAAGACTTGTGAAGATCGCTGAAGAAAAAGGGAGCGACCCCGTTGAAGAGTTTAAGTTTGCAGTTGTTAAAATGAGGGCAGAGAGCGAAAGCATATGCGGTTATGTGTCTGCAGTCCTTATGAACTGTGACGGAGAAAGTTACGCCATAGTCATTTTTGACTCCAACAACATTGATCTGGTGTTCAGAAAGCACGTTGAGAAACTTTTCAGAGATATCGGCTATACCGCAATTGTCACATCCACAGATAACCATGCCAAAACAGGTATCAGGGCGAGACAATCATACAGACCGGCAGGTGGGTGTGAGGAGGACTGGAAGATAGCAGAAATGCTAGTAAATAAGTGCAGAAATGTATCGCTGAGCAGTGGAGAATGGAGGTATGGTGAAAGTAGAGTCAGGATCAAGGTGATGGGAGAGAAGCTTCTGAAAGATGCGGAGGTCGCTGCACAGAGTAGGGCAACATTTCTTATCGCAAACTTTTTAGGATTTGCCGTATTAGTGTATTTGCTCTCAGTAATTGGCTGGTGGGCAACATTAATGTTATAAGTACAGTGTGAAAAGCAGGGGAGGTGATTGTTCATGGATGTTGAGGAACTAAAAGAGCTGGTCAGAGAGGATTATGAAATGGTCGATGCAGGCGAGACCGTCTCAAAACTGTTCCCGCTGCTGGAAAAACTTGACAGGGATAAGGCGAATGCAATTCTGGTCCAGGAGGGCGGGAAGGTTATCGGAGTTGTGAGGGAAAAGGATCTGATAAGAGGTAGTGTCTTGAAAAACCCTCACGAGACGAAGGTAAAGTCCCTGCTGGTCAGAACCGGCAAGATAGATATTTCCGATCTGGATCCTGCCAAAGTTGCCAGAAGGTTTGTTGAAGATTCAACACCTTTTGTTATCGTTCAAATGGGCAAAAAGTTCGGTGTAATTTACATTAACGATTTCTTAAGAAAGTTAAGGCCCTTTTTCAAAGGTGTGAAGGTCAGAGAGGTTATGAATCCAGAAGTTATAACCGTCAGAAGATTTGATACTGCCGCCAAAGCGCTCTCAATAATGAGGAACAATGGGGTTGACAGGGTCGTGATCGTTGACGAAAACAACAGGGTGATAGGGATTCTGACGGGAAAGGACGTTATAGACAGAGTCATTTCACCGAGAAAAAGGGCCAGGATGGGTGATCTGAGCGGTGAGAAGGAAAAAACTCTCTCCATAATGGTAGAGAGCATTATGAGTTCGCCCGTACTCTCAGTGAGCAGAAACGACAGTGTCGGAGACGTTATCGATTTAATGGTCGAAAACAGGATTTCAAGTGTTGTGGTCACAACAGATGGAATTCCCGACGGCATAGTTTTGAAGAAAGACATCCTGGAGGAGTTTCTTAAAAGGCAGGAGAAAAAGGAGTTTGGAATCCAGATAATGACCACGGGCATAACCCTTGATGAGTTCGACAGAAAGACGATTGAGGAGGATGTGGAGAAGTTCATGAGAAAATTCTCGGAGTTTCTCGGAGAGAGCTATATTTTCGTTTACATAAAGAGACACAAGGAATTCTTCCGCAATCTGCCCCTCATACATGTGAGGTTGAAGCTTTCCAGTGCAAGAGGAAATTTCATGGTCAGCGGCGAAAGCTGGGGAGTCGAGTATGCCCTGCATGTAGCACTTAAAAAGCTTGAGAGAGAAGTTCTGAAGGAAAAGGAAATTCTGCAGGATAGAAGGATGGAAAAGAAGTTTTATGAGGAGGTCTTTGAGTATTAATTTTTTATATTTGCAGTAAAAAGCCTTAAATAGCCCGTGCAATTCAGTCAAATGGGGATCGACGATGGGCTGGAAGTCTCATGGTTTCAGGTTTAAGTCAGGAAGAAAACTGAGAAAGAGAGTTAGAGAGAGAGGTATAAGAATCAGAAAGTTCCTCCAAACATTCGAGGTGGGGCAGAGGGTTCACATTGACATCGAGCCCGCCTCGCAAAAGGGAATGCCCCACCCAAGATTTCAGGGACGAACAGGAGTCGTCATCGGACAGAGAGGGAGAGCATACCTGGTCCAGGTGAGGGACGGAGGAAAAATGAAAACCCTCATCGTGAGGCCTGAACATCTGAAACCGCAAAGTGGTTGAAATGTTCAAGGAAGTAAAGGATTTTGAATACATCACAATTTCGGAAGCGAAAGAAATAATGGAAGAAATTGCCAGAAAGAGGCAGGAAGAGGGTGAACTTCTTTTTGAAACACGGAGAGCTCTCAAACATCTCCGCCTTTTTGCAAAACTTCCTGCCGATAGGGCAAAGGAGCTTGTTGATGAGCTCGTCAAACTGCCCCAGGTGGGCAGGAAGGAGCTCGCCGTAAAGCTTGCAGATATAATGCCCAGAATCCCGGATGAAGTAAGAATAATTTACGCTAAAGAAAGGGTCACGCTAACACCTGAACAGATAGAAGAAATTCTCGACATCCTGGATAGGTACCGTATTTAAGAAAAACATAAATAGTTAGCACACTATTTTGAAAAAGGAGCTGATGCTATGGAAAGGCAAAAAATGGATAGAACCGATAGCCGAGATAAGCTTGAAGATTACGCCTACGTTCTGGACTTCATGCCCTACGGCCATCCGGATGACAAAAGACCCATTCACAAGAGAGAACCGCTGGCTCAGGTCGTTGGAGAAAAGTACTTCACACTCCTCGAGGTGAGCATCAAAAAGGATAAGTCTCCTCTCGTGATGGACAGGGTTTACATCGGAAAGGGAGAGAGGGATGTGGTCAGGAAAATCAAGAGAAGGCTGAGGTACGACGATCTGACTCCTGCAGCGAAGGCGGAGCTTCCCTTTGTACTGGAGCACATCATCAAAACCAACGAGAAAACGTACGTTGACTTCTTCAACAACGCAGAGTCCATAACCACGAGAATGCATCAGTTGGAACTCCTGCCGGGAGTGGGAAAGAAGATGATGTGGGCGATAATCGAGGAAAGGAAAAAACGCCCGTTTGAGAGCTTTGAAGATATTGCGAAAAGAGTTAAGGGCATTCAGAAGCCCGAAAAACTCATTGTAGGCAGAATAATCTACGAAATCCAGAATCCTCAGACCAAGTACAGGCTGTTTACTGCTTGAAAAAATTAATATATTTTTTCGTTCTGCTATTTTTCATGGGAATGATCGGAGAAATAACAACTTTCTTTGGAATGAGAGTTTTCACTGATGAGGGGAGGTACGTTGGCAGGGTTGAAGATGTGATCATTGATCAGAACACGAAGTCGATAAGAGGTCTGGCTGTCTCAGACTACAACAAGGCTCTTATCGATTCTCACGCCAAGGGCGTTATAATACCCTACAGGGTTGTTAAGGCTGTAGGCGACATTATCATAATAAAGGATCTCTTCAAAAGAAAATCCAGAGTACCCGACTACATTCAGGAGGAGCTCACGGCTGAAGAAGAAGCAGAAGTATAGAAAAGACGACGATTCCTATCCCCACGGCGAGTCTGAGGTCTACTTTCTCTTTTAGCAGAACCACCGCCAGAAGTGCAGAAAAGACGGGAGAGGCTGCAGAGGGTTGAACAACATTCCAAGATGCTGATAGCTTTATTGCGGTTATGAAAACTGCAATTCCTGCAAAAGAGAGAAAACCGCCGATAATTCCTGCGTAAATGGTCGAATCCCTGTTTTTAATTTCACTCCGTTTTGCCGTGATGCTGAGAAGAAGCAGGCAGAAGAGCATTCTTGTGAACGCTAAAACCGAAATTGGAAGTCTGTCAGAAAGGAAATCAAGTGTCAGAATTGCCAGAGCCCATGAAATGGCTGCAAAAAGTGCAAAAAACAGTCCAGACGGAGATATATCTCCATTCTTCTTCCCATATATCACATAAACGGCAAGAATTACAAGCAGCGCAGAGAGAAGGGTGTTGGGTTTCAGTGTGGCACCGTAAATTACTGTCGATAGCAGAACAACGTAAACGGGATAGGTTGATGATGCAGGGAGCGCCACACTCACCGGTGCTCTTTTTAAGGCGGCCATGTAGCTGAGATCCCCGATATAAAAAGAAAGTACTGCTGAGACGATCAGAACAGCGATGGTCTCCAGATCAAAGTGTGAGTTCGGTAGATCAACAATGGCGAAGGGAAGGAAGTAGAGTGTGGCAAAGAGAGTACGATGAAAGTTGGCCGTGAATACCGAAACCTCACTAACCCCCTTTTTGTATGCAATGCTGTTAAAGGCCCAGCATATCGATGCGACGAGAGCAAGGATTATCCCCAGCACTTTTTTCAGTAGGGGCTGAGTGATAAATACATAGCCTTCAAGTTTATAATTTTTAATTATTGGTTTTATTTCAAAAATTTAAATTTTTTCATAATTTAGTTTAAACTGCTAAAATCTATGCAAAAATCAGGTTTTTCGGCCACTGAATCTTTAGGACAAAAATCACAAGATTTATATATGAAAGAACCCGATGATGAGTTGGTACAAGAGGTGATGCAGATGAGTGAGGCAAAGGATTTGATTATGAAAATGTGTGAGATTCAGAACAGTGATGAGGCAATACAGAAAGAACTGGCAGGCTGGAGCGGTGTTGTGCAGTACAAGCTTGATGGAGAGGAATTTTATGTGGAGTACAAGGCTGATGGAACATGCGAATTTAAAGAGGGTGTTCACAGTTCACCTACCTTCACAATCGTTGCCCCGCCAGACTTCTGGCTTTCCGTTCTGAAGGGGCAGGAAGACCCCGTCAGTGGCTTCATGATGGGCAAGTACAGAATTGAAGGAAACATAATGGAAGCCCAGAGGCTGGCAGGAGCAATCAAGAAATTCCAGGGAAAACTTTAACTTTTTTTAATAAAAAATTGATTCCGGTAAATCTCTGTAGCAAAAATTTTTAACTTCCGGCGTTTTAGTAAACAGGTGGCCAAGTGCGATGTTTGTGGCGAGGAAGTAACCCTCCCCTACAGATGCAAGTACTGCGGGGGTACATTCTGCAGCGAGCACAGGTTACCGGAGAACCACGACTGTGATGGTCTTGACGACTACTGGAACGTTCCGGTTAATGTAAAGAAAAGACTGTCACCATCAAACCAACCTGTAAGGAGGTTCAAAATTCCGAATTACGGTGCAAACAATACAGTTCTGATCATCTGCACAATCTTATTCTTCATTTCCATGCTGGCACCTGTTCAGATGGTTAACCTTTTTGCTCTCCATCCGAGACTTGAGCTCCTCATTGAAATGCCGTGGCAGCTCGTCACCAGCATATTTCTCCATATCGAGTTCTGGCATTTCTTCATCAACATGTTCGTGCTGCTCTTCTTTGGAGCAGAGCTTGAAAGAAGGCTCGGAGAAAGAAAGTATCTTGAGATATTCTTTGCAGCCGGACTTGCAGGGAATCTGGGATATATCGCCTATTCCTATGCTGTTGGAAACTTTTCTCCGGCTCTTGGAGCTTCAGCCGCAATTTTCGGCGTAATGGGCTGTCTGGCAATTATCGCTCCTGAAATCAGGATCATCATCATTCCGATTCCGATTCCGATTGGCATAAGAACTGCACTGCTGCTGTTTGCTGCCTACGATTTCTGGATGATGGTGGCAAGCTCTCTTGGAATTTTCTACACAAATGTTGCGAACATCGCCCATCTCGCAGGTTTGGCAGTGGGGCTGTACTACGGAAAAAGGATTGGAAGAAGGAGAGTGTATGGGGTCTATTAAGCCCGCTGTGTGGAAGGAAAAAGAGAGGCTAAATGGCAGAATAGTTGACGGTCTGACCGTGATACTCCGCACCAGAGGATGCAGATGGGATGGCTGCCACATGTGTGGTTACACGAACGAGGCTTACCCCGCAACGGAGGAAGATCTGATTCGTCAGATCGATTTCGCATTGAGTGATGGTGCAGAGGTTGTGAAGATATTCACCTCGGGAAGCTTTTTCGATGATGCAGAGTTGACTGAAAAAGTGAGGATCTATCTTCTGGACAAATTAAAGGAGATTGGAGTGAAGAAACTTATTGTGGAGAGCAGACCAGAATTCATTGACAGGGATAAACTTGAGACCTTCAAAGACGTCAATCTCGAGGTCGGAATAGGTCTTGAGAGTGCCAGCGATGAGATCAGAGAACTTTGCATAAACAAGGGATTCACCTTTGAGGATTTCAGAGAGGCAGCAGAGATGATAAAAGAGGTAGGTTTCAGGGTAAAATGCTACTTGCTGCTGAAACCACCGTTTCTTTCGGAAAGCGAGGCCATAAATGACGCCCTGAGGTCTATTGAGGTTGTGAAGGGTCTGGCAGACGTTATCTCCCTGAATCTGACCAACGTTCAGAAGGGGACTCTGGTTGAGAAGCTCTGGAATGCCAGAATTTATCGTCCTCCCTGGCTCTGGAGTGCAGTCGAGGTATTGAAAAACGTTAAGGGCATCGAAATCATGTGTGACCCGGTTGCTGCTGGAAAGGCCAGAGGTCCGCACAACTGCGGGAAGTGTGACTCAACAGTTGCCGGAGCGATAAGAAATTTCTCCCTGACTCAGGATTCTGGCGTTTTTGAAAATCTGGATTGCACCTGCAGAGAAAAATGGAAAAAATCTCTGGAACTGGAGGATTTTTCAAGGATACCTCTTTTTTAAAACCTCATGCCCACCATTGGAGGTGGTGGCGGAGTCAGAAGTAGCCAGACGCCAAACATTGCGAGCATTATCACCGCTGTCAGGAAAACCACTACTGAGGCGATAACTGTTGCTGCAAAGGCCTCAATGAAGCTTATGTCGAGCAGAGACTTGAGAACATACAGGTATATGAGGAACGCCAGAAATGGAACGATGATAAAGAGCGGTGTAAAGTGCAGCAGCATCGCAACCACAGCAGTTATCGTAAACGCAGCAAAGTTGGCGAATCCACACCTCACTATTCCCCTGTCCTTTCCAAGCACCCTGAGACCGATCCAGATGAAAAATCCCGGAAGAATGATGGAGATCAGGAAAAACGATAGCGCTGCTATTCCCAGTGAGAAAAAATTAAAGAAGGGCGGCACCATCCTCAGCCCCCTTTACCAGTTTGACATACTTCCCCAGATAACCCTTCAGATCCTTCTCTTTTGGCTTCCACTTTTCCCTTCTCTCCTCAAACTCCTCTTCCGAAATCTTTGCCTCCAGTTTTCTGGCTGGGATGTCAATTGAGATCGTATCCCCATCCTCGAGGAGGGCTATGTTCCCACCCACAGCAGCTTCGGGTGAAACATGCCCTATGCACGGTCCTCTCGTCGCTCCGCTGAATCTTCCATCTGTAATCAGTGCAACCCTCTCCAAACCCAGCCCAGATATGGCTGCTGTCGGCAGGAGCATCTCCGGCATTCCCGGCGCACCTTTCGGACCCATGTATCTTATAACAACCACGTCCCCGTTCTCAATTTTACCATCGAGTATGGCTTTAAGCGCCTCCTTCTCGCTGTCGAAAACTTTCGCATACCCCTCAAACTTCTGCATCTCCTCACTCACAGCAGCAGCCTTAATCACTGAACCGTTTTCTGCGATATTCCCCTTAAGTATTGCTATACCTCCCTCTTTATGCAAGGGGCTGTCAGGACTCCTGATTATATCTCTCCCTCTTAAAACCGCC
Organism: Archaeoglobus neptunius; assembly: GCF_016757965.1. Lineage (NCBI taxonomy): Archaea > Methanobacteriati > Methanobacteriota > Archaeoglobi > Archaeoglobales > Archaeoglobaceae > Archaeoglobus > Archaeoglobus neptunius. The sequence continues at coordinate 25,032 of NZ_JAEKIW010000002.1, forward strand.
TCTTCAGCTATCTCGTAGAGGGTTTTGCCGCTCACCGTCATCTCATTGTGGAAGTACCTCTTTGCCTTCCTGATGAGCATCGGCACTCCACCGCTCTCGTCCAGATCAACAACCATTTCCTTGCTTGCCGGATCTATAGACACAATATGCGGTGTTCTTCTGCTTATCTCGTCAAAGAGGTCAAGACTTAGCCTTATCCCCGCCTCCTTCGCAACAGCAGGCAGGTGCAGGACTGTGTTCGTTGATCCGCCAACCAGCATGTCCATGGTTATGGCATTCTCAAAAGATCTCTCATTAATGAAATCAAGAGGCTTTATGTTCTGCCTTACCAGGTCTACAACCCTCTTACCGCTCTGCTTCGCTATTCTAAGCTTTCTTGAAGATGGGCAGGGGGATGTGGAGCAGTAAGGCATGCTCAAACCAAGGGTTTCGGTCAGAATCTGCATACTGTTTGCCGTGTACAGGCCCTGACAGCTACCGCAGTACGGGGCGCAGTAGTCTTCATAGAGCTTAAGACCGGCGTCATCCAGCTTTCCGGACTTGTACATTCCGGCAGCCTCGAACGCATCCTTTATCGAAACTTTCTCTCCACCAACCCTCTCGTAGGGCATCGGACCCCCGGTGACGGCAATGGCCGGGATGTTCAGTCTGAGCATTGCCATCAGCATTCCCGGAATTATCTTATCACAGCTCGCAACAACAACAAGCCCATCAAACCTGTGAGCCTCAACCATTGCCTCTATGGTGTCCGCAACAAGCTCTCTTGATGGCAGGGAGAAGCACATTCCTTCATGTCCCATTGCTATTCCATCACATATTCCGATTATGCCAAACTCAAAAGGCACGCCACCTGCAGCGTAAATCCCCTCCTTAACGGCCTGGGTTAGCTTGTCAAGAGTCATATGTCCGGGAACAATCGTGTTGTATGCATTGGCAACCCCTATAAAAGGTTTATCCATCTCGTCATCTGTAACGCCAAGAGCTTTCAAAAGAGCTCTGTGGGCAACCCTGTCTATTCCCCTTTTCACTTCATCACTTCTCATAGATTTAAAGAAGCGCCATTATTCTTAAAATTAGCGTTAATAACCATGCAATTCGTCAGTTTTATCAATGCCAGAAGTTGATAAAAAGAAATATTAAGCATACTCTACAAGAAGTAATTGAATGCCAAAAAGGGAAAGCGCAGAAATCAAGTACCTCATACTCCGCCCGCTGGGTTATCCGCTTAAAGCAAGCTATCACGAATACCCTGAGGTAGATAACCCCAAGGTTTTTGATGTTTATGCGAAAGAGCAGTGGAAGGGGGAGTTCGTGCACAAAAACAAGCTCATATTTGACATCAGGATGTTTCCGGACTTTGCGTTTGAGGTTATTGATTGTGAGCCGCCTTCAGGATACATCTCCGACTCCACGATAATACTGGTGGAGAGCGAGTCTAAAATTATTGAGACAGAAATCGTAAGGGATATCACGCTCAAAGATGTCGTCGGACAGGATGAGGCGAAAAAGAAGGCCAGAGTAATTCTGGAATATCTCAAAAATCCCGAAAAGTTCGGAAAGTGGTCTCCGAAAAACGTCCTGTTCTACGGACCTCCAGGAACGGGGAAAACGATGATGGCAAAAGCTCTGTCAAACGAGGCGAAAACCCCCTTTCTTTCTGTAAAATCCACAAAGCTCATAGGTGACCATGTTGGTGACGGGGCAAGAAAGGTACACGAGCTTTATGAGAGGGCCAGACAGCTCGCTCCGTGCATCGTGTTTCTCGACGAGTTCGATGCAATAGCTCTTGACAGAGGATACCAGGAAATCAGAGGTGACGTGTCTGAAATTGTCAACGCACTTCTGACTGAACTCGATGGAACTCAGAGCAACGACGGGATATGCACAATAGCTGCCACAAATAGGGTTGAGCTCCTGGACTCATCAATAAGAAGCAGATTTGAAGAGGAAATAGAATTCAAGCTGCCGAGTTACGAAGAAAGACTTGAAATCCTGAAAAGGAATCTGGGTGAGTTCCCTGTGGAGGTGAAGGCCAGACTTGAGCTTGTGGCTGCTGCGTCCGAAGGTTTCAGCGGAAGAGATCTTGTAGAGAAGGTTATAAAATCTTCACTTCACAGGGCGATTGCGGAGGGAAAGGACAGGATAGAAACAGAGGATCTGTTGAGTGCGGCAGAAAAAGTAAAAATGCCTTCAAAGCAGCCACCGAAGCAGATGTTCATTTGAGCGATTCAGCCGATCCACTCATCTTCAAGCTGATCAAGCGTTTTTCCGGTGACATCCATCAGAACACGGTTGATACCTTTTTCATGCTCCAGCAATATTCTGCTGATCGCATCCCACCCGTACTTTTCAACTAAAAACCTGACGAAGCCTCCTGACTCAGAGTAGGCAAGTCCCGGATTTTTGTCCCAGCTATCGTCAAGTTTTTCTATGGGTATTAGCTTTCCACTCGCCATGGCGTTTGTGATCCTGTCTTCATTAATTTGAAGGGCCAGATAAACAGCAAGTCCCTCGTTCAACCACCGTGGAAGCGAGCTTCCGGCAATGTTTGCTACAACGTAGTGGGTGTACTCGTGAACAACGATCTGGCATGCCTGATCTGGAGAGTGCTGATTTCTACCGTGGCCCCAGGAGGAGGGGGACTGCAGTTCTATACCCTCAGCTCGTCCTATTCCGACCGTCCACACCGGCAGGTCTTTTCCAACCGCATTCTCATATTCCTCGTGGTTGGCGTAGATCGTTATCTTAACGCTGGTTGGGCAGTTAAAAATGCTGCAAACTCTGACCTTGGCAGCTTTAATGGCATTCAGAACGATGTCTCTGCTCCTGTCACCTTTATGGTATCTGATTACCACACCATCAGCATTCAGCTCTTTCCACGCATTTGATGGTTGTACAGCGGCAAGCCCCTCGAAGATTCCCGGTGCATCCTCTATCTCTAATTTTTTCACTCTGAAGGGCTTTATTCCGGGGGACATGCTGTCCTTAAGTGTGAATGTTGCGGTTTTGGCGACCACACTGACCTGACGTATCGTGAAATCCGTATCGATGCCCATATCTCTGAGCTTGTCGAGGTCGAGGACGAGTTCCATTGAAGTGCAGCTCTTCTTGGCCTTTCCTTTGTAGTACACCTTTCCACCATATCCGTAATCCTTGAATTCAAAGCTGTCTCCGTACAGCAGGATCTGATACATTTTGTCTGATTTCAGGTTTATGACGACCATGGAGTTTGAGGTGAACGCAAGATCGTAGAACGTCAGTCCAATATAAAGCGTTGAGGAGTTTCTGAAGCTGTACAACTGGTACAGGTCAACAAAATCGGTATCGTCATTATCTTCCACGGGGTTGAACTCCTCGTTCTTATCAATTAAACCGTCAAACTTCACGTGTACTTCATCCAAATCAAATTTGGCTTCAGTCCGGGAACTCCATGGCTGCGTTTTGGCCATGGTGGTTGTTGCGGGCACGCGAGTTTCACTGGACACGTAACTCTTGCCCGACTCGCCAACACAGGCGGCTATCAAAACGGCTAAAATTATTATCAAAACTAATTTTTTTGAAGCCATTGATTGGAGTTAAACTGTTTGATTTATAAATTTTATTTCAATACTGCAAAAAAATTTATTTGATGTTTCTCTCAACCCATCTCTTTATTTCGCTTTTCGGCAGAGCCCCGACCACCTGATCAACAGGCCTGCCATTCTTGAAGAAAATGAGCGTTGGTATTGCGGATATTCCGTATCTCGAAGCTATGGCTGGATTCTCATCCGTGTTCAGCTTTCCGAATACCACCTTCCCTGCATACTCCTTTGCCAGCTCCTCTACCACCGGAGCAATCATTCTGCATGGCATGCACCACTCCGCCCAAAAATCGATGACGACGTTCTCGTATTTTTTCAGCGTTTCATCGAAATTGGCAGTGTTAAGCTTTACTGGGGTGTCCACTGCTTTAATCTTCTCCTCTCCACTCATCTTCTGCATCAACTCCATCATTTTTTTCTTTCTTATAATCTCTATTTCGTCCATGATTTCAACTTTTTGATTTCTTAATTTATCAGTTACGAAGTTTTGATGAAAACATCATATCGCTCCGAATACGGCGGCCCTTATCATTTCAAGGATGTGTATCCCGTTGGCCTCAAGAATCAGGTTCAGCACCGCACCGATTATCGCACCGACGATAAGAGATGCAAGAACCCTTACCTTTACTATCAGGATCAGAGCTATCACGAGCAGAACGAGCGTTGACGCCATGCCAAGCTGCGAAAGCTGAACCTGGGCATCACTCACGACGTCGCTCATAAGGCTGAGCAGCGTAGCAATACCACTCAGACCGAACATCAACCCAACGACGAGACCGATGAGGGTTATACTGGTTTCTCCCATATCCCATGTTCTTTTCTGAAGTTTAATATTTTTCGATCAGTCGTCTCCTCAGCGAGGGGTTTTTTACAGCATCAATCGAACCTTTTATCTCCGAAGACAGTTCAACCCCATACCTGCTGGCAATTTCAATGAGGGCAAGAGACCTGTAGTAGGGATCCGGAATCATTCTGGCGATGTTCAAGTTCTCGGGATATGGCTTTCTGCCCGCCAGTCTCTTCAGTGCTGCAGACAGGATACGGGGACTGAGTATTTTCAACGAAAAATTCAGATCTCCCGTTCTTTCCAGAAGTATGGAGTACGCCACGTCTTTTCTATATGGATCGTCTATCTTTTTTGCAACCTCAGCAACGGCCAGTGGATTTTCAGAATATTCGATTATCCTCAGGTGATCTTCATCTGTCTCAGCGATGGACAGTGCCTTTTCAAGAAATTTTTTATCACCGGAGAAGTTGTACAACACCATCATTGCATAAATTTTAGCTTCCCTGTCTTCAAGGTCTTCAGCTACCTTCGCAGCGATGTCTGGGTCTTTCTCAACTATGTCTCCTATTTTCTGGGCAATCTTTGAATCCCTGACTTTTCTCTCCACACAATCATTAGGCACAAGGTATTATTAGCATTTTTGCCATTCTTCTGCAAGGCAGCAAGAGAAACCTTTAAGTTCACAACATAGAAGTGATTGCAGGGGCCCGTGGCTCAGCATGGATAGAGCGACGGCCTTCTAAGCCGTAGATCGCGGGTTCAAATCCCGCCGGGTCCGCTTTATCCTTATTTCTCAGTCTCTCCTGAAATCGTCCTCAAGCCTCTCTATGTCGTCTTCGTCGATGAACTCCCCAATCTGCACCTCTATGACTTCCAGAGGTATCATGCCGGGGTTCTCCAACCTGTGCGTCTCTCCCGCCCTTATGAAGGTGCTCTCTCCGTTCCTCAAAAGGAGTTCTCTGTCATCAACAACAACCTTCGCCGTGCCCTTGACCACAACCCAGTGCTCACTTCTGTGGTAATGCCTCTGCAAACTGAGTCTCTTCTTTGGCAACACCGTAAGCCTTTTTATCCTGTAAAATTGTCCCTCCTCGAGAACCGTATATGATCCCCAGGGTCTGTAGGCCGTTCTGTGTACTTCAACTCGTTTATCCCCCTTTTCCCTGAGAATTCTAACGATATCCCTTATCTTCTGAGAATCCTTCTTTGAGGATACGAGTACAACATCTCCGGTATCGATCACAGCGAGGTCCCTGACTCCCACCAATGCCAGCAGTCTTTCAGAGATTGCGAGATTGTTTTCAGAGTCAACTATGAGGATCTCCCCGGAGATGGCGTTACCCCTATCATCCTTCTTATACAGTTCATAGATTGCATCAAAGCTTCCGACATCGCTCCAGAAGGTGTTAAGCGGTATTACCGCAGCCTTATCCGTTTTCTCCATCACACCTTTGTCAATTGAAACCTCTGGCAGAGAGATGTAGTCTGTCTTTTCCAACAAGCCCAGCACTTCCGGAACATGCTTTCCGCACTCCTCGAGAAACAGATCCTTTGAGAAGACAAATATTCCGCTGTTCCAGAGGCAACCTTCTCTGATCAGCATTTCCGCTGTCTCTCTGTTCGGCTTTTCAATAAACCTCTCAACCAGAAATCCCTCTCCAAGCTCTTTTCCCGGTTTTATATAACCATATCCAGTGTGTGGGTGAGTGGGTTTAACGCCGAAGGTTACGATGTGGTTGTCAGCCAGCTTTTCTGCGTTCTTGAAGGCTTTTATAAAGTCTTCATTTGCATCAATAAGATGATCTGCCGGCATTACAGCAACTGTTGCATCTCCACCAATCTCCCTCAAAGCATATATGACCGCTGGCAGAGTATTTTTTGCTACAGGTTCGAGCAGAATGTTTGGTATTTCCACCCCAATTTCCGCAAGCTGATCAAGAACACGGAACTTGTGTTTTTCGTTTGCGACAATATAGATGTCCTCTGGATCAGCTAGCATCAGAGCCCTCCTAACGGTATGCTGGAATAAAGACCTGTTTTCGAAAATTTCTATAAACTGCTTTGGCAACTCCTCCCTGCTGAGTGGGAACAATCTTGTGCCACTCCCTCCAGCGAGAATGACGATTTTCACGGTGTAAAAATTTACAAGGGTTGATAAATAATTTGCGTTTTGGCGTACTTCCTATTCTGACCTTCGGTCCACTTTCTCCCCATCTCTTGCTTATAACTCCCCCAACTCTTCCAGTATTCTTTCATACAATTCTCTATTTAACCAGAATCCCGTTTTCATAAGCTTTTCAATCTCATCCTTTAAACACTCTACTTTACCTTCACGCTTTGCCCTGATTAAAATACCTACTGGTTTATGACCAAATACGAAGGATGGACTTAACAGTCTCAATTTTCCTGTATATTCTCGCCTCCCACAGTGCAGTAAGCTTAGCACAGAGCAGAAGGCCATGTATTATTCTTAATCAGTGATGAATATTATGGGCTTTAATCCAATTGAATTCATTTTTGATTATCATCGTTATGTTATTCATCAGTCCTGGTATTTCTTTTGTTGCAACTATCCAAACGATCTCTATCTTCACACCGAAATAAGAATGTATGAGCTTGTCCTTCATTCCTGATATTTTCCTCCAATCAATCCTGTATTTTTCTTTGAGATCTGCTGAAATATTCTTGACAGCTTCACCAATAATTTCGATGTTGCGAATTACTGCATCTTGCTTCTCCTCATTTTTAAGAAGATCCTCGTAACTCAAATTTTCCACATATTTTTGAATTCTCCTACATGCTTCGAGGATGTCAAACAAAAAATTCCTTGTCTCCCCTATGCATAGATTAAGCCTCTTTTGATGCTCTCCTTTATATATGGGATTCTGATGGTTTCTACTCCATCCCTGGTGATCAGATCCACCTTTCTGCCCAAGAGAGCTTCAAGATATTCAGTCAATTTCAGATACTTTTCAAAGGTAAGCTCGTCCATGTAAAATTCGACATAAATGTCCAAGTCGCTCCTAGCAGACTCTTCTCCCTTTGCGTAAGATCCGAAAACGCCTATTTTTTTCACACCAAAGTTCTTTCTAAGCTCATCCTTATGATCTCTCAATAACTTTAAGATTCTCTCGACATTCATACCGTTTTCCCTCGAGTTTTAATTTTGAACCCTTACAAGGATTCTCGGTGTTAATTAGTTCTTTTGTATTTAAATCACTTTCGTCTTAGAATTTCTCTGATTTTTCTTTCAATTTCTTTAGCCCATCTATCTCCCTTCTCTCTTCTCCAGTCGTAGAATAGGTAGCCTATGCATCCGATGAAAGTGGTGGCTGAGATCATCAGGCCGATTTCAAACCAGTCCAGGTTTGTACCAGATTACGATTTCGAGATTGAATTTCGTTTATTCAAGCGGTTTATAACCCTGTTTTTCTTCATACATCTCTTCAATTCTATTCGATTAACTAAAGATTAAATACTCTTCTAATTATATTTTTAACCTCAAAAAGTTTTTGCTGTTTTAGTCTCCCAACTTTTTTGATAATAAGATTTCTCTCAATAGTAAAAATGGAGTGGCAGTGAACATAACTTGTTTTCTTGAGTTTTCCTTCTTCTAAATCCCTAGGAGTCAACTCAACTTCAAAATCAGGCAGATGGTGGGATGAGCTTATTTTGGCAACTATAAAGTCAGATGATATGCGATTTAAATTTTCTGAACTTAAAACGAGCACCGGTCTAAGCTTTTTGCCTATTAAATCTGTAAACGGCAGCTCAAGAATGACGATATCGCCTTCTTTATAGCTCAAAGAGCTCTTCTGCATCCTCACCCTCTCTCAGAAGCTTAAAATATCCATGCAGTTTCAGATCGTTCAATGTTTTTACCTCTTCTATACTCAAGATCACCTTAGATCTCTCCGGAACGTCGAGTTTGATCAGCGGTATTAAAACCCCTTTCTCGTATATGCACTCAATCTTCTTGCTCATGACTATTACATAGCTTTTTTGTTTTATAAATCTTCTTGAGGTTCTTAACTTTCTTCTCAATTCTTTTAGCCCATCTGTCTTCTTTCTCTCTCCTCCAGTCGTAGAAGAGGTAGCCGATGCAACCAGCGAAAGTTAATCCGGAAATCATCAACCCAATCTCAAACCAGTCCAGGTTTGTATCTTATGATGATTTCGAGGTTGCCGGTTTGGTTGATCCAGAAGCCGTTTATTACCGAACACAAGGGGATGGATCTAACCTTTTCTACTAACTTATCGTCCTTGTATGCCACAAGAACATCAAAAGGTTATTCCTCGAACTTATTGAAAAGATATCTTTTGTTTCTGATTACTATTCTATCCTTTGTTTCAATTTCCTCAATAATATCTTTTAGTTCGATTCTATTTTTGATAATTCCCAAATCGACCATAGCAGAGAGAAGGTCTTCAATATTAAAGACATCGATACCGATTTCTTTGGCAACCTTCTCAACGACTTTATCGTTTGAAAGAATAATCCATCCTCTGTTCTTTGCCAGAGCCATTGCTTCCATCTCTCCGAATCCCAGCCTTCTCTTCTTAGAAAGCTCCTTAACTATGCCAATTTCAATCTCATTTAGGGTGGCGATTTTAATTATCTCATTGTCTATTAGCTGAATAGCGTAATCTACAAAATCATATCCCTTTTCTTTTGCCCTTAAGACCTCTTCATAAACTCTTGGAGGTATAGAACTGAGCTTTAAAGAGTTTTTCGAGCAAATCGAACTTTCTGATCTTCGCAAAACAACTCAGTATGTCGGTATCGAGAACTATCATAGCATGCTTTTCAGCTTCTCTGTTCTCTTCCTCAACTCATCTTCATTTGAGCCAACTTCTCTCTTAATTTTCCTGCTAACGAATTCTCTGAATTCTACTACCTCCATACCGGCGATTTCCGCTGCTTTCTCAAGCGATACCTCTTCATCTTTGTACAATTCCAAGGCTACCTCTATTTTGAGTTGGGGATTTACCTCGAACAAAGCTCTTATAGCCTCTTTCAGCAACTCCTCTTCGGAATACTTCCTGAGCAATACGTTGATCTCCTTCTGGAAGGCGGATACTTTTAGACCCATTAAATATACCTCGGATGTACGATTAAATAAAGCTTGTTATTATCTTTGTCTTAAAGTCCTGAGCAAGTCTTTAACCTCTGTTTCTATCTTTTTAGCCCATCCATCTCCTTTCCCCCTTCTCCAGTCGTAGAAGGAGTAAATGATGCATCCGATGAAGGTTGTAGCGGAAATCATCAAACCACTCGAACCAGTCCTGGGGTTTGTAGCGGATTACTATTTCAAGGTCGCCGGTTTCGTTGATCCAGAAGCCGTTAATAACAGAATACAATGGGATGGATTTAACTTTTTCTACCAGTTTATCCCTGTATATTCTCGCCTCCCACAATGGATCGTAGGCTTCTGCAAATGAGAGCATGAAGGGCTTTTTCGCCTGAACTTTGACCTTCCACAAAGTGGGGTTGACTTTTGTGTAGCTGATTACCTCAGCCGGTTTTTCTTTTACCTCGAATAGCTGGTTTATTGTCTGGTTTGTTTTGGTTGAGTATAACCAGATTACATCGAGCTTTGCGTCATCGCTTAGTGGGGTAATCTCGAGCCTGTACTTTCCTTCTGTCAGATTGAAGAGGGGTGTATAGGTGTAATTCGCGGATGTGTTGAGGTTGAAGGAGTAGAATGAGGTGTTGCCAACAACAGTAACCCCAAAACTGCCAACACCTTTTAAAGCGAGCCTGTAGGTTCCATTCTTGACGATTTCGATGTCCTGCCATGCCCTTCCATTTTCGAATACAAGCATTTCGCCGTTGCTGGCGTTGATGTCTTTAACAATTCCGGCATCACAGTAGAGAGATCTTGAGATTCCAAAAATACAGATATCATTATTTTTTCTTTATTGTGATTTTTATTTTCTGCAATCAGGCTAATAGACTCTTACTATTGTATTTTGTCTTATGCTCCTCAGAAAATAAATAATCGTTTTTCAATAAACCTTACCTCGAAAATGTATATTATAAACAAAAACCGTTTTTCTTGTCAGGTCAATTCTGAGTATAACTCTAAAATTACCAACCCTCAATCTAACAAAGCCCTCCCACTTACCCTTTAATTTCTGTATATCGAGACGCCTGATGGGGATTACGCCATCTTGAAGGCCATCCACCAACTCATTCAGCTTGTTAAACACAGTATTTCTTCTATTTTCGTCTAAATCTCTCAGAAATTTCTTAGCATTTTTATGGTACACTATTCTCCATTCCATGGTTCAAAATCTTTTTCATCGAAGTTTTCTGGACTTCCTGCCATACGGTCTATCTCTCTCTGCTCTTCGTCAGTAACATAGGGCATAATTTCCATAAACATCTTTAACAGCACCTCTCTGAGCTTCTCCTCAATTATTTTCTCAAGTTCATCTCTTGAGATCTGAATCATGATTAATATTTTCGACTTGGGAGTTATAAACATTTGTTCGTTTTCAGGAGAAATGGATTGGCAACAAAAATTGGTGAAGGAAGAAGAGGGGGTATAAGGTCGTGGAGTGATTAATTTTTACGGTTCTTGATTAGATTTTTAATAGCCCTTTCAACCTACAGGCATCCTGTCTTCTCTCCTCGATGAATTCTTTTAGGATGTCTTTTTCAGCTTTCGCCCTATAATCCTTAAGCCTCTCTACTAAATTTTCTTTGATTTCTATCCTCATTCTCTTACCATGGCTTGAATACTCCATTTTCGTAGATGACCTCTATCACTGTTTTGAACCTTTAAAGCCCATCCATCCCCTTTTTCCCTCCTCCAGTCGTAGAATAGGTAGGTAATGCAGCCGATGAAAGTGGTGGCTGAGATTAATAAGCCAATCTCAAACCAGTGAGGTTTGTATCTTATAACGATTTCGAGGTTGCCGGTTTCGTTGATCCAGAATCCGTTAATAACCGAATACAATTGGATGGATTTTACCTTCTCAACCAGCTTACCATCCTTGTATATTCTCGCCTCCCACAATGGATCGTAGGCTTCTGCAAATGAGAGCATGAAGGGCTTTTTCGCCTGAACTTTGACCTTCCACAAAGTGGGGTTGACTTTTGTGTAGCTGATTACCTCAGCCGGTTTTTCTTTGACTTCGAAAAGCTTTGGAATAGTCTCGTTCGAAAAGTAGGGCCGAACAACATCCAGTGTAGCATTATCATTCAGAGGTGTTTAAATCTGCATGTCTTTCCTTCGAGGTAGGAAATCGATGTGTATCGAAGTTTAAGGACTGTGATGTGAGATGTGAGTTTAAAATTTTTCTTTACAAAATGCTCTCAATCTCTTTAAACACATCCAAAAGGCTCTTGCTTTTTGAGGGCAAAACTTTTTCACCAATATGAACATGATGTGGAAACGTAGCGACCTCTCTGTGGTGTGGTGCGTTATCGTATCTAAAAATGGGAGTTTCAGATTTCCTATAATGGAATCGGTACCTTATTCTCTCCAAACCTTTACTGGCATCCTTTATGAGTTCCAAAAATTCGAGTGTCGAACCGTCTTTAAAAAGAACTGCCCCATAAAGCAGAACCAGTGTGGAAGATTTAACATCAACATTTAATTCGTAAGAAAGTATGACCGGACTAGTTTTCAGTGTATTTATTACTTGGTCTAAATAATCATCTATCTGCACAGTTTCAACATCCTGATGATGGCATCTCTATCCTTTTTCAGCAATTCTAAAGCCTCAAATTCGGATGCCCAGAGCATAAATTCCTGTGAGTCCCCAATTTCACCTTTTTCAAACTTTTTGTGAAATTCTTCACTGCTGATACCATGTTTCTTCTCAAAATCCTTGAGTTTCTCCGTTGTCTTTTGGATACTGTACTCTATAAGTTTCAGCTCCCTTTCCAGCGAATTTCTCAGAATCTGAAATTCTCTCTCGGTTTTTGCTATCATCCAATAGTATCTTATCAGAAATATTGAAATACTTTTCGACATAGTGTAAAATGAATTTATATTCTAAAATCAAAAACTCTGCCATGATTAACTCATCAACCCTTTTGCAAAATCTCTTTTACCTTATTTTCAATCCTCTTAACCCACCTGTCTTCTTTTTCCCTCCTCCAGTCGTAGAAGAGGTAGCCAACACACCCGGCGAAAGTTAATCCGGAAATCATCAAACCAATCTCAAACCAGTCCTGGGGTTTGTAGCGGATTACTATTTCAAGGTCGCCGGTTTCGTTGATCCAGAAGCCGTTTATGACCGAATACAATGGGATGGATTTAACAGTTTCAACCTTCCTGCCGTCTTTGTATATTCTCGCCTCCCACAATGGATCGTAGGCTTCTGCAAATGAGAGCATGAAGGGTTTTGTTGCGTTAACTTTGACCTTCCACAAAGTGGGGTTGACTTTTGTGTAGCTAATCACCTCAGCCGGTTTTTCTTTTACCTCGAATAGCTGGTTTATTGTCTGGTTTGTTTTGGTTGAGTATAGCCAGATTACATCGAGCTTTGGAGCCTCATAGAGGGGGATAACGCTTATGTCGTCGAACCAGGTTATCGCTTCTCCTTTATTTTCATCGAGAACCCAGCCGGCGTTCAATACAACCCTTATCTCTGTTGCATTTTCGGGGATCTTTATTATTGCCGAATACTCCTGCCAGCCAGAGGTTCCGGATTTTCCACCCGGTATGAACGGGGTTAGCTGTCTCCATCTGTTCTCTTCAGGATAGTACGCCTCAAGCCTCACATGTGATGCCTTGACATTCCGGTATTTCATGTGGGTTGTAATCAGATAATCTCTGCCCGGCTCAACATCCATAGGCTCGCTCCTTATCCAGCTCCATCTTTTCTCGGTTGTCGAGGTTGAAACCTTCAAGCTGTAGTTTCCGTCATAACCTCTGTCAAAGCTTATTTTGAAGTCTTTAGTGTTGCCGATATTCCAGCTCTCTGGCAGCCCGGCAAATATTTTTTCAAATGAAGGATTCTTAACAAGATTTTTGACGTTTAATGGAATTATCTCAAGCCTGTATTTACCTTCTGTTAAGTGGAAGAGAGGAGTGTATGTGAAGTTTAATGAGTTAGATTTAAGTATGAACGATTTATCTCCTATCTTTACTTTGAATTCTCCTATTTCTCTTAAAACAATCCTGTAAGTTCCGTTTTTGACGATTTCTACATCCTGCCAAGCTTTTCCCTTCTCAGCAAATGCAATAGCCTCCCCATTACTGAACTCAACATCATTTACAGTATAAGTACTATGCTTATATAGATCCCTTTCAGCCTCAACGAAGTGAATTAGAGTTGTGCCATGGAAAAAGTTTATTAGTAAAGACATTGGTTTTATTTCGCTATAGTTCACGACTTCTACAGGTTCGCTATAATTTTTATTTTCATATACGTATATAAAGTTTGAAAATGTTTTAACTAATTTCAAATTAGACCTATTTAATTTTTCCAGATCTTCCTTTGCTTGACGTTGAGCCCCAACAATATCATTATGATATATCAAATATCGTACATTAACTAGTTGTAGATATTTATCCACACGCGTTAATTTATCTGGATAGAACATTTTATAGAAAGTGGGCCAACGGCTCATATAATGATAGAATCCTATCGAGGGCTTGCTCGATGATCTGGGAAATACATTTCCAGCTAATCTTTCAGGATTCCAAGTAAAAGATGTTTCATATTTAAGTTTATTTTTATTCATCCCTGCAAAATAAGGTGCTAAGTATATCACTTTGAAGTCTCCTGATTGGTGCGATAACCAATCATTCAGATCATAATATTCAGAAGGTATTTTAACTGGGGCGTAGTAAAATCCAAAAAACTCCACTACCATGTTTCCAACAAGTAGAGAGAAGGATAGAACTATATATACTATTACAATGATAATATTCTTTTTATATTTATTTCTTATTTCCATAAGAAGTATTGAACATAAAGAAGCATATACTAACCATACTAGATAGCTTATTTTACTTGGAACTCTAAAAACCCACCCAAATTGGTATGATATTGGGGATTTTAGACTAAGCCAAACGTATGCAGGATTATTACCTCCCAATGCAAGGAATATCGTTATTATGTAAATAATGCCTAAAAAACATACATATTTATTTCTCTTAACTATTATTAAAGTAGATAAAAATAATATAGGCAAAAAGAGGCTATTCAATATCCATAATGAATTCTCAAAAAGGGGTGGATGATACCACAAAAGTGCTCTATCAAAGGTTCGTATTATGTTCAATATCGTACTATTTCTACTGAAAAAGTTGAGTACTTTTTGTGAGAACTCATAATTAACACCTACAAAGTTGGGTCCTAATGGCGTTGAGATTAAAAGAGATTGTAAATAAACATAAATCCAGTAAAAATTTAATAGTACAAAGATAAAACACAGCAAGCTAAACACTTTAAGGTGTTGTTTAATATTTTTTCTGTCCACTATAGATTCAAATATCACATATGCCAAAATTAAACCTCCGGTAAATACAATATATTGTGGAGCGGATACCAACGACCATAAGTATGCCGTCAAAAAAATATGTCTAATTTTTCTATATTTTATTGATTTTACGAGTGACCATAAAATTAATGGAGTCAAGCTATAAGCAACCCAATAAAAAAAAGCTTGGATCTCAAATAATACCCATGGAGTATACATATATATTAACGAAGATATTAGAGGTATATATTTAGGGATTTCATGCTCGGGGTAACTTTCTTTAAGTAGAAAATTAGAAAAAATATACATTGAAATACCAGAAAGAATTAAAGGTAGAAGCATTTGTAATTTTGAAAATGTCTCTATAGATATATTAAATAAAATACCTAAAATTAGTATTGGATACATGAAAAGAGCTTTACTAACATTCTCTAAGTTTGATACAGATCCATATGGATTCCATAATGGATAAAAGTGGGATATATATCTACTAAAAGCAAGGGGATATGCTTTATCACCATGCAATGGTAAACCGTCATTAATGATGATTTTTGAACATGTTATTATCGATATTAAAATTATTACGAAATATGGCAAATAATCTGTAATTAGCCTTCGACCAAATGGCTTGTGTTTGCTCATTCTACCACCGGATAAGGCTATCTTTTTCCATAAACTTCGGAATTGGTATGCCCATTAAATGTAATATTGTGGGAGCTATCGTTTTAATCTGGGCTGTACCATTTAATCTCAAGTTATATTCCTTATGATATATCGCAAAAAATGCATTTTGCATAGCTGCTACAGACACATGATCACCAGCTTTGCTTCCAACAAATCCCCTTCTTATAATTTTTCCAGAAATGGCGGAAGAAATAGTGTAACCTTCTTTTACTAGTAAAATAATATCCGGGGCATGGTTTAGGTAATTGCCGGTATATACTTCTTCTCTCTTAAAAGCTTCAACTATTTTATTCCTCATGTCGTCCTTTAAAGAATTGAACTCACTCACTATTTGATCTCTAATATGATTATACTCATCTCCATTAATTATTGGATTGATTTTTATATGATATGCTAAAGAAAATTTTGCTATCTCATGATTTCTAAAAACAAGATTCTCTGATAAATTGCGAGACGTTATTTTAAATAATCGCTCAAGTAAATATTTGGGGAATGTCCTAATAACACATTCAGGAAAATTTTCTAAGAGATAAAATTTAGTTCCATTAATAATTTTACTTAAGCTAGATGTTCTTATATATCCATTCCTAGCTAGAAGCTCATTTGGAAAAAGATACTTATCAATCCTTTCAAATCCATGATCAGATACCACTATCAGATGCGTATTTTTATCTAAGGCTTTTAGAATTTCACCTATAAAATTATCTACTTCTTTTAAAAATCTAACTACTATTTCCTCACAATCAATATAAATATGCAATAGTCGATCTGTAGTATCAAATAAATTAAACACAAAATCTGGTTTATAGGTGTTTATGATATATTCCATAAATCTTGCTCTCTTTTTAAAAATTCCAAGAAGATAATTTAGTGCTTTTTCTGGTTTACCTTTAAGTCGATATATTATTTGATCACTAAAATTACTTGCTAATGGATAATCTATTATTTTAAGTTTCTCAATAAGTTCTATAGGTCTAACGCATCTTTCATCAATATCTGGAGCTAAAAATCCACCAACATAAATACCATCTCTGGATGTAGGGAACCCAAGAGGGAATCGTATAATAGCTACTTTCTTTCCATAGTCACTTAAAATTCTCCAAACAGGGTCTACCTTCAAGTCTCGTAAAGTATTAATCTTTATACTTCCGGAAGGTAAAAGTTTAGTGAAATGGAAAATACCATGCTTTCCCGGATTTACACCAGTAAATGCATTTATCCAACTAGGAACAGTTAAAGGAGGAATTGAACTGATCATTCTACAACTAGCTCCATCTTCTAAAATTCTTTCAAGATTTGGAAGATCCCCTGTCTTTATAAATTTGTTTAACAGTCTCCAATCAACACCATCCAGTCCTATTACAATCATCTTAGGTTTGTCCATATTATTAATCCCCCGCTTCATCCTTTATGACAATTAGATAATGCATAGGTTTTAAGAAATATTTTAATCCTCTTTTTAGTGCTAATACTCTTGTTCTGATTCCTATGTCTATAAGATTCTCAATCCGCACATTATAACCTTTATCCATATATTCTCTAAGTATATTTCTCCACCACTCTTTTTTTGATATTCGCCTCTCACCTAAAACCCCTTCACTTGGATAATATTCTGATGGCACATTAATAATAACAACATGTGCAACGCTTAATTGTTCATTAATTAGCTTTTGAATCTCTTCATTTGAAAAATGCTCAAGTAGTCCTTGTGAAATTGCAATGTCAAACTCCTTTTCTTTGAAAATATCACTCAAATGAAATGCGTCACCAAAAATAAACTTTATATTCTTTCTTTTATATCTTTGGGAATTTTTTTTTGCTACATCAAGAACTTTTTCGTTGCTATCTAAACAATAAAATTCTGTTTTTCGTAAAAAGACGCTTAAAAATATCGAATGCGAAGCTGTACCACAGCCTACTTCAAGTACTTTTTTGGGTCTAAGTTTCATTACTTCTAATAAGTAATGCAAATGTAAAATATTATCTGCCAAGAAGTTGAAGGAGGAGGGGGGTTTAGAGTAAACATCCTCCCATCCATAAATTAGCTTACTGAGCTTTTTTTTCAGTGATTTTCTACAGGCATTTTCATCACTTTTTTCAAAATACTCACTACCGAACATTCTTAAGCACCTCAATAAATGCCTGCGTAGAATTCTCGATAGAATACTTAAGTTTGTGTTTATCTATAGCTATACATGGTGGCTTTATTTCACTTTCTAATAACTTTTCTAAGATTTCTAAGAAGTTACGACTATTATAAGCGACAAAACCAAATCGACTTTGTTTTACAATTTCAGCTGCCCCAACTACGTTGAAAACTAGAACAGGTGTTCCACATGCTATAGATTCGGCTATTACATATCCAAATTGTTCCCATTTTTGAGGACATATCGCCAATTTACATTCAGAATATATTTTAGCTAGCTCTTTATCAGAAACTCCAGAAATATGGTGTATTTCATATCTCTTCGAAAGTTTTTTTGCAAGCATTTTATTTCCTATTGCTAAAATTTTAAAATTCTTATCTTCCAAAACTTTACAAATTTCCTTTACAAAATTTTCATCAGTATCACCAGCGTGGGAGCCAAGATAAAGCAAAACTTGATCTTTTTTCTTTACATTCTGAGGTTTAAAAATTTCGGTATTCACAGGTGGATACACTATTCCATGTGGCTCAACTCCATAGAGTGTATGCAAAAGTGTTGCTGTTATTTGGCTATTAGCAATTAATATATCTTGCTTTTGAAGTAACTTTTTATAAGATGCTTTTAGCAAGTTAAACGGAACGACTCTTACAATCTTGAATAATATTCGTTCTTTTGTTGGCAGATACTTTAAGTCAAACACATCAACGATAGAGTGGACTCCAAATAGTATCTGAACATAAACTCCAGTCTTTATTTGAATTTTGCTTTTAATTTTTTTAAGAAGTCTTAACCTCCGGAAATTATCATCTGTTAAAATAATATTTGGTTTTACTATATTTATATAATCCACAATCTCTTTGAATTTCTTCGAGTTCTTGTATTTAATTCCATCTATACTTTCAATAAATTCTGTCAATTTTTTTTCACAATTTAGTAGAAGGAAATGCACTTCCCAGCCGTTTTTAGAAAATTCTTTAGCCCAATTAATAAATGGTCTTACAACTCCCTCATACGGATGTCTTTCTCGGTCCAAAAGGAGTGCAATCTTTGATGGTCTCCCTCTCGCAGACTCTACCTCAGTCCCTGCATAAAACCCCCTCTCAAAATCCCTAACCCTAACCCAGAACCCCTCACCAACCGATCTCTCCGGAATTACGACTCCTCCCACTTTCTCATCCTCCATAACCTCAACACACTCCCCCACCACATCTGGCATCAGCTCCATGTCCGAATCCACGAACATGACATACCTCCCCTCTCGCCCTTCTCAACCCGAAGTTCTTGGCTTTTGCTCTTTCGCAGTCCAGCTTATAAACCCTGGCTTTATATTCCTTTGCGATTTCAGCCGTTTTATCCTCGGAAAATCTGTCCACTACTATTATTTCAATATTTCTATAACTCTGATTTTCTATCGATTCCAGACAAATATCAACAGTATTTTCAGAGTTGTAGGTCGGAATGACAACTGAAACCTTCATAAACTGTCCAAGTAACTCTTTAACCTTTCAAAAAATTTGTGAGCATCTCTTAAGGTTCTCTCGGCTTCATCTCTCGTAATCTGAAATCCTACACCGTAATCACCGATTATCCTTTTATCGTGAGCTTCGCTAAGCATCTTACCGAATTCCCTCTCGATGATTCCGGTCTTTATAAAGTGTTCTCCGAACATGGCTATCACACCCTTGTGAGTTGAAGCTGTTAAACCTTTGGTGAGAAGAACAGCTTCAGCCATGAAAAACATTGCGTAATAACATCGGGACACGCACGAATCGCAGTCCCCTAATTCTAAGGCGTATTCAGCCGTATTAAGAAACTTCTCAGCCTTCTTTACGAGATCGTCAATTTCTCTCAAATCTTTATACCCTCCCTTTTAACGTTTATGATAAAAGGAGACTTATAATTTTCAAAGAAATCTTCTCCAACTACCACAACGGAAACGAGTTCACCATCGTTCAGCAGTATATCAAGTATCATCTCGCTTAGACTTTTCCTGACTTCCATGGGATCCATTGAATTATCAACAACTACAAGCACATCGATGTCCGAATCTTCTCGGGCTTCACCCCTCGCATGAGAACCGTAGAATATCACATCCTTTATACAACTCTCACCATATCTATTTATTAAATATTTTTTTATTTCATAAACAATATTCCTTATTTTTTTATTGGTGTTCATTCTCATAGCCTCCAACTCCTCTCCTTTAGCTTTCAGCGAACTCCTAATTTTTAAGCATTTTCACACTTTTGGTCTTTAGCCCTTTCGCAGTCCAGCTTATAAACCTTAGCTCCATATCTTTCTGCGATTTCAGCAGTCATATCGCTGGAAAATCTATCAACAACAATTACCTCAATTTCCTCATAGCTCTGCCTAACTACGGATTTCAAACACAGCTCAAGAGTTCTTCCGGAATTACAGGTAGGAATTACGACAGATACCAGCTGATTCATAATGACACCATCGGAGCTATCCTGTCTTCCTCAAAATGAACTCTCTAACCTTCTCTGCTATTCCATCGCTTCTTTCGCTTCATCTTCCGTTATTTCTCGACCTATAGGATATCTGATCGTAACACCGAGTGGAAATAAAATGGAAAAATCGAGCTTAAGCAGATCCTCGAATCTTTGATCGATCTCCGCGCATAAACTTAAGAGTAAAGGAATGTTATGAGTTTTTCCAAACGGTTTGTTGTGATAAGTCAGGAATGCTTTGAGGTATTTTTCAACCGCTTGTTGGGAGTGAAATAATGAGTAATCGTAGATTCCTTCTCTAATTAATATGCTTGCAACTTTTAGATCAGTCTCAGCCTTTTTCAACCACTCCCTTGCTTTTTCGACAATCATATAACCACACCCTCTGATGTTGCCACACCGCAGATGTCGCCGAAAACATCCTTATGTTTAATGTAGTAACTCTTACTGACCACGATTGGTTCCGCATCTATTTTAAAGTCCAGTAACTTCAAAACACATTCGTACAGGAACATCCTCTCAGTATTTCTATCAATCTCAGCCTCGGTGACAATCAAAATGTCCCAATCCGAATCCTCTCGGTAATCTCCTCTGGCTCTCGAACCGAACAGGATTATCCTGTCTACCTTTATTCCGAACTTTTCAGCCACTTCCAGAATTGTTTCTCTTATCTTCTCCTTCATCAAATTATAGTCCCCTCAAAACGTATTTACCTTTTCGCCCTTCTCAAGCCCATTCTTGGCTCTCTCACAATCGGAGCTGACATGCCTTGGCTCCAAAACCCTCAGCGATTTCAACAGTTCAATCTTCAGAAAACCTGTCAACGATTATAACCTCGATGTCATCGTAGCTCTGATTTGCTATCGACTTCAGACAGATATTAATCATCCCTTCGGAATTGTAAGTTGGAATGACAACTGAAACCACCATAATCAAATTTCAGTAACGACCTACATTTTATGCTTCTTTTTAAACTCATTGTATCTTCTTACAAACTCCTCCAAACTCATCTGAAGATCCTCTTTGATGATCTTTCTAAGGAGACCTCTTGGAATTTCTCTGTTTCCGTGTACCGGAACAGTAGTAACCCTCCCATCCTCCGACTTTAGCCCTACATGAGAACCTTTCATCCTTACGGGTTTAAATCCAAGTTCTTCAAGAAATTTAAGCAAATCTCTCGCCTTTATTAGTGGTAGTTTTCATATTCTACCTCGACCTCTCTGTAACCCACGAACTTCTGGCTATCATCTATATCCTCTTCCTCCAAACACAGCTCTACTACTTCTTTTATATTCTCCAAAGCCTCTTCTATCGTTTTTCCATAAGTGTGGCAACCTCTTAGGAGGGGACAGCTGACTATATAGTATCCGTCCTCATCAATTTCAACAATCACAGGGAATCTGAGCTTTCTAACCGTTACATTCATGTATTTCACTTACAATTTTCCGTTTAAATGTCTCTACAATCGATGGCTGAATCTCCACCAGAATATTCTAAAAATTCGTAAAAACTTTAAAGTTCTCCATAACCACTCGCGATCAATTCGACGCACTTCCCTGCAATTTTTCGAAAATGTATCCAAATTGGCCTTTGCCCTCTCACATTCCGCTGATAAACCTTGGCTTTGTACTCTTCTGCAAGTTTTACAGTTCCATCTTCAGAAAACCTGAAATGCATCTTCAATCCTCATATCCCAGAAGTCTTAGGAATTCCGAGTAAACTTCAACGCTAAGCCTGAATCCATTTCTGATCATCATGTCAACCTTGTCTATTGCATTTCTCCTGTCGAGTTTACCTTTTTTCATCATCAGAAATATCAGATAGAGGGTTCCGTGAACATTTACATCTAAGATTTCACCGATCTCCCTTGCTATACTGTCATCAATTACCGCAATTCCACCCTTTTTCCTTGCCAGAGACAGAGCTTCGATCTCACCCGTATGTATCTCTTTAACTCCCTTCAGCCAGTCGATGGGTTCAGCTTCGATTATCCTGAAAGCCCCCTTTTTCACGAGCTTTTCAACTATAAACGCATCGACCTCTCCCCTCTCTTTCCCTTTAACAACGACTTCAGAATACACTGTCTTCGGAATAACTTTTTCTCCTTCGAGTTCCTCAAAAATCCAGCTCAAACTTACCTTACTGAGATAGATAAGCGGTGTGGAGTTGAAAACCCATATCACTTCATTGCCTCCTCAAAATCCCTCCTCAAATCATTGATGGTTATGTTGAGCGATAATCCCCTCTCCCTAATCAGCTCAAGCATATCCCTTATGGATATTTCCGCAATTTCAGCAGCCTTTGCAAGCGAAACCTTCCTTTCTGAGTAAAGGTTCACCGCAATCTTTTTGAGTTCTTCATCGACCCCTCTCTCCAAAGCCCTCCTGACTACGGACGATTTGTCAGCTTTTTCAAACTCCATGAGCTTCCTGATCTTTTTTTCCAGATCCGGTTTTGGTCTAACTGAAATTACACCCATGTTTACAAATTCAATTCTTGTTTACTTAAGATTTTCTACTACCATTCTTCTGCTTTCGTCGTCATTATCAGTTGGTTCAAACGCACCCCTTATTTACCCCACACCAAATCCACAAACAGAATATTTAGCATACCTTTCAGCAACATCAATATTATTTTTCGAGAATCTTTCACCATCTATACCATATTATTATTTTAATAAAAATAAAATAGTAAAGTGGCAATTCATTCAGATTCTATAACTTCCAAGAAGTCAACCCTCTTGAAATCCTCATCAAAAGTGGCTATCTTCTTTATTCCGTAATGCTTGCAGGTTGCAGCAATTAAAGCATCGTTCGGCAGAAGCTTGTATTTTTCTATTATGTAAGAACGCGTTAGAATCAAAGAATACCTCCACTCTCTATCTCCTCCAATATCGAGTCTATATCACAGCCTTTTATCACACCTCTAGTCTTTTCGCTGACTTTTTCCCTTATCTCTATTCTTAACTTCTCCCCTTCATTTAAATCAACCTTTTCAAGTGGCTTGAATACTCCGTTTTCGTAAATAACCTCTATAACCTTTGGCATATTTTATGATTAATTTGAAATTTAAAATAGTTTCCGCCTGAACTTCTTAATTCTGTTTTGAACCTTTAAAGCCCATCCATCCCCTTTTTCCCTCCTCCAGTCGTAGAATAGGTAGGTAATGCAGCCGATGAAGGTTGTTGCAGAAATCATCAAACCACTCGAACCAGTCCTGTGGTGTATATCTGATTACGATTTCAACCGTATTATCTTTTGAGAAGCTGTCCACTACCATTATTTCAATATTTCTATAACTTTGATTTTTTATCGATTTTGGGCATAGATCGATAGTTTTTTCTGAATTGTAGGTTGGAATGATAACAGAAACCAAAGAATCTCCAGAATTCTTGCCCAATGACAATTTTTATCACCTTCTAGCCATTGGTATAACTGCCGGTGTCATGTCGTTAAAATTTCCGCTATTATTTTCTCTTCTATAGGTTTGAAGTCAAGGTATTCCATTAAAGTCTTCTCTATAAATCTTAACCTGACTTCTTCGTTCTTACTGATCAGAAGTTCGCCCTTAACAGCCCTGTACTTAAAGCTCAGCGGTGCAGAATTCAAAACTTTAACATCAACCGGCAATCTTACGGTTTTCTCAATCTCCGCAGAGAGCTTTAACTCATAATCCAAAAAATCCTCTACCTTACTCTCGTCAACGTAAACTGCAATATCAACATCCCTGATGTAAATCTCGTTAAAGCTGCCGTGAAGGTATGCAAAGATAACCTCATCCCCTTCAGCCAGAATCTCCTTAATCTTTTTCTTTGTCTCCTCTTTGTTTACCGGCATAATCCATTACCTCCTTAATAAACTCCTCCAGATCTGAAACGTCTTTTTTCATTATTTCGTAAATTTTTTCGTCGTCTATTTTCCAGTAGATACGTACGAGCATGTTCCTGAATTTTGCCATAGCAGCAAGTTTTTCAGCCAAGTCTTGTGAAATTATTCCGTGTTTGCCGAGAATTATGAAACAATCTGAGTAGCTACTCGGAATTTCCTTAACAATCCTCACAACGATGTGGTTGCAGACTGAAATAGCCGCTTCAATCGCTACAATCAACTTATACTTTGCCGCATCCCTGACGTATGGGTCAGATAAAAACTTTCCCAGGCCCAATTCGACGATATCTCCGAGTTCGCCAAGAAGCTGTTTAATCTCAGCGAGTCTTCTGTTTACAAGATCAACATCAATTCCGGGCATGCTATCATTTCCTTATAACTTCACATTATTAAAATATTCCATCAATGGACTGATGAGCAACTCAGTATAACCATATTCAAATTTCAGCCAAACATGGTTTTCAGCTCTGCTGGACAACTTCCTCGATAACCCTCTCAAACTCCTCTGCACTTCTATCCCAGCTGAACTGCTTAGCCCATTCAATGGCATTTCTGCTCAGTTTTTCTCTCAGCTTGTTGTCAGTCAGGATTCTTATTATTGCATCTGCCAATGCTTCTGGATGAGTATCCACTAACAGTCCGTTGTAACCATCTCTTATCGAGTCCCTCAAACCGGGAACGTTGTAACCTACTGCGGGCGTTCCCAGAGCATTTGCATCCGTAACTACCTGTCCCCAACCTTCCCTTACTCCGGGAACCGCGATAACCCACGCTTTTTTTACCAGCTCGTCTTTTATCTTCCAGTCAACATAACCAAAGAATCTTACACCTTTTTCAGCTTTTGATTTCAATTTCTTTCTGAGGTAACCATCCCCAACCATCCATAGCTCCGCATCTTTTATCTCTCTCTTAACAATTTCAAAGGCTTTGATTGCATCCTGTGGTTTTTTCGCCTTTTTCATTCTTCCAACGAATATGACGACTGGTTTATCAGCTTTTTCTGAGTCCTTATTTACCAAGTTAACATTAAGTCCATTGTGGACGATGTAAGTTTTCCTGAATCCTAAACTCTCCAAATCTTCTTTAGTAGAATTTGAAACGGTGATCGTTGGTAAGTCTACGTAGTTTTTCAACCATCTTTTCTCCAAGAGATAATAGCCAATTAAATCTAGCGGAAAAGGTGTTTCATAAAACCAGAACTCTCTTGCAAGCTGATGTATTAAAGCTACGATCTTACCCTTATCGACGAATTTAGGAGTGTGAAATGGTTTAGTATTGATCTCATCGATTACCACATCAAATTTACTACAATTTCTTTTGTAAAATCTCTTTGCCTTTTGATATACTGTATACTTTCCACCCTCTCTAACAACTCTGATCCCATCTATAACTTCTTCTTTCTCACAATTTCTAAACTTGGATGTAAACAGAGTGATCGAATGCCCTTTTTTAGCCAATCTTTTAGCAATTTCATGTGTGTAGACCTCAGCCCCTCCAGCCTCGGGATTTCTTATATCTCTCCAGTTGAACCATAGAATGTCCATAAATAACACCATCAAGAAATACGCTAAAATTCCTTTATTTTGGCAAATAGGCCTTTCTTATCATTTGAATACGCAAATATGAAGACTCTTTTAGCTTTTTTAACCATTTCAAGTCTCCGTAATATGTTGTCCGATATCATTATTATCGGCTCAATTTTCGCTTTAGATTTTAAAGCCTTTTTAAATTCGGTTCCGATCACTTCGTCACCACTCGACCCAAGATTCTCCAAAACTACATGTTTAAGTGTTCCCGTCATATATGCGAGTTCATATCCTATGCATGCTGGCCCTACGGTCTCTGGATATAACATTGGACAAATGCACTTCATGTTGAAATCATATCTCTGACCGACCAAGAAGCTAAGTGACGGTGTGAAGAAGAACGCCTTCCTGAGTTCGGACCAATCTATATACTCATTGATTACATTCTGCCTGAAGTGAAACCAATCTTCCAACAAGACCAAATCATCTGTTTTCAGATAGTCTTTTACATTTTCCCTAATCACTCTCAGGTTGTAGCCAAAGTCCCTAGCCTTTTTGTGGCATTTTTCACAAAAGCAAGAGTAAAAGAAATTGCCGTTAGCTGGGGATGGAAACCTGACAAAGTCGAGTATTATCTCATATTCCACATCCTCAAGTTTGGAGAAATTTCTTTTCCACAACCCCTCGTCTGATGCACAGCCTAATGACCTAATTCTCGTCTTCCTACCGAAAACGTTCTCAATCACCCCACCATCAAAGGGCCTAAACTCCAAAAATATCTCAAAGTCTTTTTCCGCTTCTTTTAGTATGTGTTCATGCGTCTCGAAAGGTAAAATTAAGCCCTCAATTCCCAACTCAAGTAAAAATTCTACGTCAAAATCTACGACAAAAACTCCGAGTTTCAATCATAGTACCCCCTTAGATACATTCTGTAAGCAACTGCCAGAGTATCAACAAACATTCTCCAGATTTCCGCCCAGTTTATGTTGCTGCTGGACCTATAATCCAACTCAATAGGGGCCTCCACAATCTTGTATCCTCTTCTTACGGCATTGGCAAGCAGTTCTACATCAAACGCATATCTTTTTACCAGCAGTCTCGGCATTATATCTCGCAGCACTTCCCTTCTAAACAGTTTAAGTCCAACCTGTGTATCTCTGACGTTCAGGTTGAACAATATTTTAACTATAAGATAATATACATCACTCATGAGTCTCCTTTTTAGAGGATAATTTATCTTCGATCTTGGGTGCCTCTTGGATCCGACGACGACATCAGCTTTTTCTTTTTCCATGACCTCGAGAAGCGTTGCCAAGTTTTTCGGGTGCAAATCTAGGTCCGCATCCATGAATGCCACAAGATCTCCGCTTGAACGTTCGAAACTATATTTTAGGGCAAAGCCTTTACCCCTATTCCTACCATAGGATAAAACCTTTATTCTGCCGTCAAGTGCTGCAAATTCCTTCGCTATAGCAAGTGTCAAATCCTTGCTGCCATCATCCACCAAAACAATCTCCCACTCGCCGACAATACCATCTAATGTTTTCGCAGTTACATTCAAAACATCTCTTATATTCTTTTCCTCGTTATATGCCGGAATTATGACGGAGATCATATCTCTAAACTAAGTTTTTTTAATCCTCTTTAAAAAAATTGTTTGATGACTTCAAAAGTTGAAAAAATGCTCACTGTGTGTTGGTTTATATCAGTACTTGTACCAGCCTTCCTTCTTCGTTTTTACCAAGACGAGGGTCTTTACCTGCACGTGGCAACAAGGTTTTTCGACATACTCCCCCCCCGTCCACCTCTTGCCTTTTTGATGGTTCATATTATTTCTCGCATGAATTCGTTTTTATTACTTGTATGGTTATCAAGGATTACTACGGCAGTATTTACTCTCTTTAATATCCTACTTCTCTATCGCCTGGTTAGGAATAAATACAACGAGAAAGTTGGTTTAATATCTTCCATCATCTTTACGATGTCCTTTATAATTTTGCGTTATGGGAGCAGATACAATCTGGAACCGTATGCTCTCTTCTTTATCCTCCTTTCAATATACGCTTTTGAAAAGCAAGCTTTTCTCTCAGCAATCTCTGCTGGGCTATCTTTTGCTGCGAGGAGTACGGCGTTGGTATACGTCCCGTTTTACATAGTATATTCCTCTAGGAAGAGGAAAAACTTAGCTTTTATTGCTTTAATACCTGTAATTGCCACATTTGGTTGGATAGCTTATGCAAAAATGTCATTCTCAGGACGAACACCAATAGAGTATAACTTCGATTTCACAAAATTGGGCATCTCCTGGATCCTCACAAGCCTTTCAAGAGGATGGCTCGAATTCGCAATCGCCTACCCACTTGCATTTTTCGGATTCCTGTACTCTCTGAAATCTGAGAAAAATAAAGACATCTTCATTCTCACCATGCCCATGATTCTCGCCCTAAGCGGAGTCTACGGCTTCCTCCTCAACGGAGCCTTCGAACGCTACACCATGATCCCCCTCGCATTAATGTGCATAACTGCAGGCAAACCCATCGCTGATTTCATGGAGAAGCATGGTTTGAAAATGAGGCATCTTATTGCCTTCCTACTTGTCCACCTCCTCATTTTGAATGCGGGCGTCGTTGCCTTAAGCGAAATCGGAGCAAACAGCATCTACGACTTTGGATTCTGGTATGATGTCGAGGTTGTGAACATTCTGAACGAGAAGGCTCAGGGAGAGTTCGTCGTCGGCACACCCCACGGCGCATTCGTCAACTGCACGTGGAAGTATGCCGAGCGAAAAATCGCTCAGGCAATCGCCCTGAACCCCGACTGGCTTGTTACTTTCAAAGCATGGGTTAAAGTCAAGCCCAACAACAAACTCGAAGTTTATGAAGTCGGCCCTTACATACTTATCCATTCCCATCCACGGGGATTCATCAGGGAATATGTTGAGACAACGAATTTCGGGTTTAACAGATTGAGGAAATAAGAACTTGAACAACCTTGGTCACAGGGTTGGGTGAATTTTAAAGTATTGCTGAATTATATTAACACTGCCTCATCCAGTTCTGACACTTTTTTAATCTCCTTTAACGCCTTCATTATCACTTTTTCGCCAGCATTCCATATTTCAATGCCTGCTGTTTTACCATCTTTGTCATACTCTATCCAGACACCTTCATCGATTTCATCACTATCTGAGATCTCACCTTCCCTGATGAGAATGTAGAGGATATCAGCCTTAGGGTCGTATCTAACTTTCATAATTTCACCCACCTTTTACTCTCCACCTTGTTTTTAATAATCTTTCCCAGCCTTTTACTTGTATCGATCACAGTTATAACCTCAACAAACTCTTGAGAAAGACCATAAACAACTATCAGATAATGTCCTTCTTTCTTCCGCTTACCTATTGCCACATTGTACCTGTTTTTTAAATCATAGAATTTCCACTCAGGTTTCAGGATAACTCTCTCTACCTCTTGGATGTCAATCTTCTTTCGATGAGTCTTAATCTTGCATGTTCAGTAAACACCAATTTCATTTCTCCCCTGAATCTATGAAGTCTTTACAACTCCTTAAATTTATTTGGATTGCAACTTTTCTGTGGATTTAACTTGAATTTAACAGATAAAGTTTCATTGATTGAATATCATATTTTCGCATCCTTATTCCATTCCCGTGGAATACGCTTTTTAAGACTCCATGCAATCGAATCCATTTTATCTGCAATGGACAGATGATAGCACTAGCTGCCCGGATCCGGCCTCCCATCACGGATCAGTTCGACCGGATCCGTTAGAGATATGAGAGTATCCTTTCCCTTGAAACCTTTATATACTTCCTGACGATTTCCACAAAAATTTCCTTCTGTCTGGAGTAACTGTAAGCGTAAACATCATCCAGGAATTCCAGCTCCTTCACTATCAGTCTGATCTGTGCTCTGGATATTTTATAACCTTTTTGCTCAAGGTCTCTGCGTAAGCTTGAAAGAACGCCCGTAAAGAATCCCAACCTTTTCCCCCTGTCTGAAGAAACGTTTTTGAGTGTTCCGCATTTTGAACAGTAGGGGTGGGGAGCAATTAGCCTGTTCTCGGCGGGGTACCAGACCCTATCTCTGGCGCTCTTATGCTCACACACCATCTCGAATGTTGATAGCCGAACTCAGTATAAATACATTGTTGGAAACAGAAGCGATTATATATCATCCCCATCTAACCTCAGCAGTGTCGGATGTTGGAGAGGTTGCAAGGTACAGCTATCTAATTCTGGCAGCTTTTTTTATTGCAAGTGTTGTTAACTATCTTTATCAGGTGGTAATGGGTATACTGCTTCCCAGGAGTGATTTCGGTTCGCTGGGAGTTGCTCTTTCCGTGCTGTACATAGCATCCGTTGTCACCCAGAATACCTTTTCGTGGCCTGCAACCAAGTTCATAGCCGTAAATCCAGAAAACGGTGCCAGATATTTCAGAACAGCATTGGTCGGCAATCTCATCCTTGCTCTCGCAGCATCTTTTTTAATAATACACTTCGGTCAGATAATGCTGCTCGTTGCTGCCTCACTTCTGCTGACTGCTATCGTTAACTCCTACGTCTCTGCTTTGCGAGGCTTCAAGATGTTCTTACCAATAGCTGTTGCAAACACCGCAAATCCTGTCGTAAAAATCCTTGTGGCTGCAGCCCTGGTTATCGCCGGATATGGTGTTTTAGGGGCCCTTGCAGGACTGGTGGCGGCCGTAGCATTCTCAGCAGCGTATCTGGCGATCGTGGCAAGAAAGATAGAATTCGGAAAATCATCAGGATGGAGCTTTAAAATGGTCAGGGAAAGTGCATCCATGTCAGTGACCTTTCTGGGAATTTTCTTTCTGGTTAACGGAAGCATTGTCATGCTGAAGCTTTCTGGTTTCAGCGATGTTGTGGCGGGCTCGTTCAATGCAGCTCTGACGGTATCCAGGGCTGTCTTTTTCCTGGCCTCCGCACTGATTACAGTCACATTTCCCTACGTTTCATCCGAGTCAATGGGAGAAAGGCTGTCTTTTGAGAGCCTGAAATATGTCATTTTATTTGCATTCCCGATAGCACTCTCGATGAGTTCGAATCCGGAAGCCTGGTTGACCGTATTCTTCTCAAACAAGTACGTTGACGCCGGGATTTTTCTGAGATATCTCGGTCTGGGAGTGGGATTCCTGAGCATTTCGACCATCCTCGCTTCAAATCTGCTTGCTCTCGGAAAGTCCAGATTTACGGCGCTCAGTGTGGCTATGGCAGGCATAGCTTACGCAGTGGTATCCTACAGCTCGGACACTCTCAAAATCTCCGCCTTTCTGCTGCTGGTATCGGTCACTCTTACAATCGCTTTAACGATATATTATGCCAAAAACTACTACTTCAAAGCCGGTCTAACGAGAATAACAAAGTTGCTGTGCTGCTACGCAGTGCTGAGTCTTCTGATGACGCTGAGGGTCGAGGGCAGAGTGGTCAACCTTGCTCTAATTGCTGCAGCCCTCCTTACCTACACGATCCTCATTTCGATAACCGGACTTTTTGATGACAGGGACGTTGAGTTTCTCCTTGCCCCACTTCCGAAAACGGTAAGAGAGAGAGCTGCCGTGATCGTAACTAAGCTGAATTCACTGCTTCGATGAGAATCTTCTCGGTCTTTTCAGCAGCGCTCTCCCAGGTATACCTTTCCGCAATTCGTCTTCCTGTAGAGCCAAGTTTTCTGTAAATTTTACCGGCCCTTTCAATTGCCTCGGCAAGGCTCCTTGGTGAGGGGTTACACAGCACTCCGTTTTTTCCATCTCTTATATAGCAGGGTATGCCTCCAACTCTCGTTCCAACCACCCCGGTTCCACATGCATTTGCCTCCAGCGCCACCATGCCAAAAGCCTCAAGATCCGATTTCGATGGGAGAACAAGTAACTTTGCTGACGAATACAGTTTGACGAGGTCTGAATCCCCTACAACACCTGTAAATTCGACGCTAACATTAAACACCTGGCTCAATTTTTCATAGTATTCTCTTTTGTTCCCTTCTCCAACCACCACCAGCCTCTCCCCACTCAGTGAAGCAGCTTCTATAAGAACGTCCAGTCCCTTCCACATGTGTCCCCTGTTTAGCTGACCAACAAAGAGCAAATAGTCCTCTTTTCTGGGACCGGGTCTAAAAAAGTTGATATCCACTCCCGGCTCAACGACAAAATCCGCTTTAACAGCTCTTTTTACGAAATCTGAAACTGCAACGCTGATTTCTGCCCTGGAGTGGATGTAGGGCTGTAAACATCTGTAAATCCTAGCAAGAGGGGCCAGAGTTCCGGCGGCCGTCACAAAGGCAGAATGGTATACGACGACGGATGGCTTCTTTTTCAGCAGAAGTGCCATATCCGCAAAATAGGGCACCGGAGTGTGGGCGTACACAACATCACACCACCTGGAGAGCTCTGGAAATACTCTCGCCGCTCTAAAAGATACGGGAGTGTTCGAAATTTTTATTCCTTCCCCCACACCTATAACTTCAAAAACCTGAGATGATGGATTGCTGCACAAAACTTTAATTTCGTGTCTCTCAGCCAATCTACGACAAACTTCATATACATACCTTTCGAGTCCTCCGGGTTTAGGGTGAAAATATGGTGCAACGCACAGCACTCGCATTCCTGTTACTGTTGGCTTTCGTATATATATTTATAGCAGAAGCAGCCTCGACTGAGTTAATCAGCTATGGTATTGTGAAAAAAGGTGACGAGTATTTTGTAAACGGCTCGGGAGAGCTCAAATGGGAAATCGGAATAGAGAACATTTCGAGAGTGAGCCTGATTGTGGAAACTTCAGACGTTTCAGGCACAGTCGTTTTAGAACGGTATGACAGGATAGTAAAAACCCAATCGCTGAATTCAGGAACCGGTAAATTTAACTTTCTTCTTCCACCCGGGGATTACACGGTTTACATTATACTGACTGGAAGAGGCACGGTAATGGTGAAGAAGAACGTGGAGGAAATTAAATCAGATTTTGCATACAAGACCGAAAATTACTCCCTCTATCTTCTGAATGTTTCAAAATTGGCCGTAGGCGAAAAGTTTTCTTTCGATCTCATCAGCTTCTCCAAGGAAAAGATGTGGCATATTCTGAAGGTGGAGAGTGCCGGATGTAAAGGGCAGGTGATGTTCTGGAGCTATCCGAGTGCAAGTAAACATCACTATGAATTCAATTGCTTCAAGATACCCGGTATCTATACCGTTACAATCTCGGGGGATGGCTGGTCTTACGATGTGAGAGTTACCGCCTATCCCGGAAACGAGTTTCTTATATTGATGGGAACTCTTGCGATCATTTTTGCTGGAACGTATGCAGCAAGAAGACATATTCACGGCTTATCTGTGGGTCAAAAGCTCGTATACATCTCCATAGTTCTTTTGATTTTATCGGCCGTGGTTCTCAGCTTTTACGGAGAAGATTTCGCCAACTCTCTGGCGATAATTGCCTATTATTTCCTGACCTTGGGTGTCATAAACCTCCTTATTGAATACAGATCCGAAAGGGCGGGTTGGTTGAGGGGCTCAATCAGTTTGCTTGTTGTGGCATACCTCATACACATCTCACCAGAAGTCCTCAAATTTCTCCCCCACACAGATTACGTTCTTGCCATTACAGCGATCATCATTGAGGCTTATCTGCTCATAAAATCCAAGTGATGGCTATTGCACCTCAAAAACTTTAACCTTCCCGAAACTCTTTAAGAGCCTGAAATGCTTTAAGTTCTCAGCATTCTCCACATGTAACCTGTAGAACATGGAGGTATTGTAAAATTCGAGAATTCTTTCTTTTTTCATGTGTTCAGGGTGAAGTCCCGCAATGGACATTATTGCCTCAAACTTGCCCGTGTAGACTCCGCTCTCGTTCTTTAGACCCATCTCCTCGTCCGTGATGATATATCTAACACCTCTCCTTTTCACAACCTTGAGCGCCTCCTCTTCGCTCTGAGCGGTGAAGAACCTTGCCGCATCAACAGCTCCTGCCTGAAAGTTATTACACACCACCGGCCTTTTTGCAACATACACTATCCAGTTTCCATAGTCCCACCAGCTCAATACGGAGTACTCTGGCTTACCGCTGTCAGGGTGCAGGTAGTATGACGTGGGATCTGTATTCGCCTCCAACCATTTCAGCGCATCATACCAATCCTTGTTCAGTTCATATGGCCTGATTGAAATTGTAATTGCAGGTGAGAAAATGAAGGCAAGGAAGACTGCCACCACGACCTTATCGCCAAGAGTTAGCTTTTCCTTTTTTCGAGGTTTTTTTCTCCCCCTTTTTTTCTTCACTTCATCGCCCTCCTCCCTTACAATTACCTCAGTCTTTTCGAAAATGTAGACGAGGGTGGAAGAGGCAAAGAAAGCCACGGGAATTGCCAGAACATCAACAAACCTCACCTGCAGGATGGCAAGAGCGAATGATGCAAAGAAAAGTGCACGGAAAAATTGATTTCTAAATGTGAGCAGTGACGGAAGGGCCAGAACAAAGGATAGATACCCCGAGAGTGACATGATTCCTGCCAGATCAAAGGACTGTGCTTCAGCAATCGTCGGGAGGTATATGTTCGCTCCGAGAAGGTAGTCCATACCCGCCCTGATAAAGCTCAGTTCCTTAACAGGAATGAGGTATAAAACTGCCAGTATCAGAGCGCTGGCAGCCACATAACCCAGTTCCACTCTGAAATCACCGAACCTTTTAACAAGTACACCGGCAGCAAGAAAGAGGGCGATTACCACAAAGGATAGGGCAAGAGTGTGGCTCACAACTACAGATGCCACTGGAATGAGGAACGCTGGTATGGAATAAAACAGCTTTTTCTCATCAAAATACAGGAATACTGCAAATGCGAGAACGGCAGCATAAATCGGCGCTCCTACCCATGAGAAGGCCAGAATTGTCAGAGGTGCGGCAGCAGTGATGGGATGCCTGAACAGAAGATATATTGCGAGCAGCACCAGAAACATGTTCCATGCGTGATGATCTGCAAACCCCAGAACACTCGTATGAACTGCTGCAGGAATTGTTGCATAAACGAGGGCGGAGAGCAGTGCAAAATTTTCATCTCCAAAATTCTTCGCTATGGCATAAACAAGAATGGTGCTGATAATTCCAAGCACCACGGGCAGCACCAGAGCAAAATAAACGGTGGCATCGAAGCCAAACAGCATCCCTGGAGCGGCAAGAAGGTAATCAAAAAGTGGTAGCCAGCCGATTTTCAAACCGTGAGGGTAGTTGAGGTAGTAGTCAAACTCAGGTAGGTAGCCTGACTTAACGAGGATCTCAGCAAGCCTGAGATGATAAAATGGATCGTAACCTGCAGGAAGCTTGAGAGAAAAGACACGAAAGTTTTGAAGTCTCAGCAGGGTTGCCAATATGATCACAGCCAGCAGCCACATGAAGGAAAATCTATTGAGAGAATAAATAAGTTGCTATTCTATAGACAGACTGCTTATGAAAAACGTACTGAAAAACACCTGTAGACCGACTGCAACCATTAGAAAAGACAGGATCGCGTAGTTAAGGGCGTTAAGCTCCCCATAGCCGCTTTCGACCCATGCGGAAAAAATGAGGTATCCGAGGATCAGTCCGGCAAGAATTAGCACAATTCCAATTATCAGCCCCTCCTCGAGGATGGAATAGCGTTTGAAAAATCTCACCACCCTGTCCACCTCAGCAAGCCCGATTCTAGCGGAGAATATCTTGCTCGAAATGCCGAAAAAGAGTGTTTGAGTGCCTATCATCGTCAGCATAGACGCCAGAACAAGTGTATGTGTTCTGATCGGCTCCAGAAGCAGCACATACAAAATTAAAGTGATGCCGGCTATCAGCATCAATGCTGCGGGTACCAAAAACAGGTAAGAAGGCGAGAGCAGAAGCATGAGCCTCAGATGTCTCCAGCCATCTCTTAACGTTCTAAGCTTGCTGTGACCTTTCCTGGGGTGATAGGTGATCGGAACTTCGACGATTCTGCAGCCACTTCTCCACGCCTTGGCAAGCATTTCCGTGGCGAACTCCATGCCCTCAGAACTGAACCTCAGAGATTCCGCTACCTCCTTCTTCAACGCCCTCATTCCCGAGTGCACATCTGTAAAGCTGGATTTAAAGAAAAAATTGGTTATTTTAGTCAGCAAAACGTTCCCCAGCCTGTGAACTGGTCCCATCGATCCCGGTCTGATCTCACCCCTAAACCTGCTGCCGAGCACGATATCTGCTTTGTTGGAAATGATCGGTTCAACAAGCCTCGGTATTTCGAGAGGATCGTACGTTCCGTCGGCATCGAGCATCACGACGATTTCCCCCTTTGCATGTCTGATTCCCTCGATGTAAGCCTTTCCATATCCCTCCACATTCCTAATAACTTTGCAGCCGAGTTTCTCTGCGATCTCCGGAGTCCTGTCGATTGAGTTGTCCACAACCACCAGCTCATGATCTACATCTTTCAGTGCTTCCCTGCACTTTCTGATGATTTCTTCAATCGCCTCCTCCTCGTTTTTCGTCGGCAGTATTACGCTAACCTTCAACCTCATTCACCCTGAGTATATTTCAAGCATTTTCCCGGCTATCCTGCCCCATTCGTACTTTTTTGCATTTTTAACGCACCTGTTTCTTAATCTTTTCTTCCGATCCATTGCCTCAACAAGCGAGGCTGCAAAACTTGAAGGATCAGCCTTACATACCACCCCACAGGCAATTTCGGAAGCGGCATTCTTTGGGTGGTTTAAGGTAACGACAGGCATACCACAGGCGTTGGCCTCAAGCGAAACAATACTGAAACCTTCCCTCATAGATGGCAAAGCAAACACCTTTGACGATTTCATTACCGAAATCAGGTCCTCCCATCTCATGAAATCACGAAAATTACAGTTTAATCCAAGTCTTTCACTTTTTTCAATCAGTCTACCCTTTTCAGGCCCATCACCAACGATGAGACATCTCGGTGAATCCGGTATCAGACTAAGCGCATCGAGAAGCAAATCCACCCCTTTCTCCCTTATCAGCCTTCCCGCAAACACCACATCGTAACCCTTTTTTGCGGGTTTTATATGCTGTATCTCTTCCATGTCCACTCCATTCGGCACAACTTCCGCCTCAACTCCTACCTCAAGTAGCTGTCTGGCGGTGGTTGATGATACCGATACATGCCTGCTTTCAATCGCAGCAACAACCCTCTCAACAGCCCTGCCGAAGTGACCAAAATATCCAAGATATTCCATCCAGTAATCCCCCCAGAACTCATGCCAGGTCAGGATGAGATTGTGGTGGTAAGAGCAGACGATGGCTGGAAAGTAAGGGAAAACCTGACAGTCCACAACGTCGAAATTGCTGAGCCTGATCTTTTTGCTCAGCCCTGCAGCGAATAGGATTGCCTCGCTTATTTTTCTTTTTCCTCTTGAGTATAAACCAACAGGCTTGAAACATGGGATGAGCCTGATACCCGAATATTCGATTTCACTGTCGCCCCACCAGCCCAATCCAAACCAGTACACCTCATGCCCCTCTTCAGCAAGCCTCCTTCCTATCTCAAAAACCCGTCTTTCTGCACCCCCTTTCACCCACGGGTAAACAGCATCATACACGAAGGCTATCTTCACCAATCTTGTTTTGAAGATGGATGATTAAAAGTTTTAGTGCCAACCCGACTCAGTTCGACGTGATCCGGAATACTTTGTGGAGATGCCGATGAGGCCCAGCAGCTTTGATCGCTACGGTATCCCAAGCTTTCTGAACAGATTTCTTGCAGCAACCACCAGAGGATCCCAGACCCTCGATATGGGTGGGTAGTAAGGAAAATCAGTAAAAAACAGATCCTTCACATCAGCCCCATTGTAAAGAAGTGCCGAAGCGGCGTAAATTCTCATTGCAACGTCGTTTCCTGCAGCCTGCACCCCGAGAAGCTTTCCACTTCGATCTGCAACAACTTTAAGGTGTATCAATCCACCAGGAAGGTATCTGGCCGAGGTACGGGAAGTAATAAAGGCCGAAACAACTTCGTAACCTTCTCTTAGTGCCTCATTCTCACTCAACCCTGCTTTCCCAATTTCAAGCCCCTTAAATCCTGTTAGCTGGCTCTTCAGCGATCCCGGGTAGTGCAATTCGAGACCGGCCATGTTCACCCCGGCGACGTAGCCCATCTTGTTTGCCGGTGCGGCGAGAGGTATCCAGTCCTCCCTTCCAGTTACCACATTTACCGATTCAGCACAATCTCCTGCAGCATAAACGTTTTCTCTGCTTGTCTCCATCCTGCTGTTTGTTTTTATGGCCCCACTTCTCCCAAGATCCACAAAACCCTCTGCAATTGCCGTGTTTGGAAGGACACCCACGGCAACGATGGCAAGGTCACATCTGTATTCACTCTTGTTTGTTATAACCCTCTCAACGCAGTCCTGACCATCAAAAGCCGCAACTCTCTCACTCAATCTTAAATCAACAAATTTCTCCATTTCCGATTTTATTATTGCGGCTATCTCCGCATCATATTCTGGCAGAGGTCTCTCCCTGACTTCAATAACCGTTACCTTTTTCCCAAGCCTTGAGATTGCATTTGCCATCTCCACCCCAATGTAGCCAGAACCGACAATCACAACGTTTTCAGCCTCTATCGCATCGATTTTCACCCTCTGAGCGCTCTCTATGTCGTCAACGTAGAGAACCCCGTCAAGATTCTCACCATCCACATTCAACCTCTGGGCTCTCGATCCGGTTGCAAATAGGAGTCTGTCCCACTCATAAACCGATTCCTTTCCATTCTCCTCTACAGTAACAGAACCATCATCAACAGAGATTACCTTTGAGTTTGTGTGAACGTCAATACCCCTTTCTCTCCTGAAATAATCGACGTCATATGCACAGAGCTCTTCAAATTCATCCACTGCCCCCCCAATATAAAAAGGAATGCCGCAGGGAGCGTGGCTCACAAAAGAGGATTTTTCAAAAACCATTACCTCCCAGTTGGGTCTTAGTGCCTTTATTCTTGATGCTGCACTCATTCCGGCTGCTCCACCGCCGATTACTGCAACTTTCACACATGGAACTAAAAAATTATATTTTTTAAGGTTTTCCATGAGGTAAATGTTAAATTCAGTGGTCTCGAAGTCTGAAAAAGCCGGGGTTGCCGAGCGGTAAGGCGCACGCCTGGAGTGTTTACAGAAAGCGTGTGGGCGTTCGCCCGCGTGGGTTCGAATCCCACCCCCGGCGTGTTTTTAATTTTAAAACTGCCGATCGGTGCTTCCAAGCAGACCCCTCAACCACTCGCTCAAATGAATCCTGTAGGTTTTACCGAACCTTTCCCTTACGATCAAGTTCTTCTCTTCCAGCTTCTTAACTATCATTGAAATTTTAGAGTGGGAAAAACCTGTCCTGAAGTGCAGGGAGTCCTGGGTTATACCGTCGTTCTCCAGTATTATTTTCATCACCGTCAGCTCGTCTCTTTCAAGCAGATTTTGGATTAGTTCCAGGGTTCCATTTCCGCTCGCCACCATTCTGTTTTCTTCCATTCCAGATGCTTTCTGCTCCTGTATATCCTGCTTTAATTCTCCTCCTTTCCTGTCCTTTTCAGTTAAAAGCACTGCTGTAAAGAAGAGTGCAATTGCCGCAAAGAGAAACAGGAAATTCTGATACAGAGTTATGTACTGGCCCCCCATCTCGACGCATCCGAGGGGGTAGGACGGATAGGGTGGAAACATGTTAAGCAAAAAAAAGATCAGCATGATTGCTCCAAGCAGTGCCAGCAGATATGCCATCGGCGAGGCTTTGCCAATTTTCAGTTCCATGTCCGACATCAAATAACATTGTTAAAAGATTTTCGGTGCAGTTGTCAGACTGTTCTAAGGTCCTTTTTAACCTTAATCCAGCTCCTTTGACTTTGGATGCCCTCATGAGAGAAAGTTTTATAAAACATTTGAGCAATTGTTCAATTATGGAATCCAGAGCTCCTGCATGTAGGAGTTTAAGTGTGGGAGAGTATGTTGACGAGATCGTATCAAGCTTACCATTGGACGACAAAATCGTCGAGCTGGCGGAATTTCTTCAGGCTTTTGCCGATTCGTCTAGGCTGAAAATTCTTCTTGCACTGTCAAGGAGGGAGCTGTGCAATTGCGATCTGTCAGCGATAACAGGACTGTCCGTTTCCGCTGTATCACATCAGCTCAGGATTTTAAAGGATAAAAAGCTTGTGAAATACAGAAGAGACGGGAAGAACGTATTTTACAGCCTAGATGATGAACACGTTGCGGCAATTCTCAGAATAGCGATGGAGCACGTGGGTGAGAGGAGATGAAAAGGTACAGGCTTAAAGGGTTGAGCTGTGCAAGCTGCGCTGCAAACATAGAGGAGGAGCTGAAGAAGCATGCCAATTTTGCAGCAGTGAACTTCTCCACTTCTGAGCTTGTAGTTGACACAGAGGACGAGGAGAAGGTCGTGGAGATCATCAAGAAGGTAGAACCGAAAATCGAGGTTATAAGGGTTGAGGAGGAAGAGAAAACAGAAGATGAAGAGCCCGGAGACGTAAAGAAGGAGATATTTCAAATAGCTCTTTCCGGAATCCTGTTTCTCCTAGGAATGATCTTTGAGCAGAGTCTTCATGCCTTTCCAGCCGCTGAGTACGCCATCTTCATAGCGGCCTACTTTACAGCGGGCCACAGAATCCTGACGAACGCTGCAAGAAACGTCAGGAGAGGTGTTTTCTTTGAGGAGAACTTTCTGATCAGCATTGCTACGATCGGAGCAATAGCAATCCACGAGATGCCAGAGGCAGTTGCGGTGATGCTCTTTTTCAGGATTGGAGAGTTCATGCAGGATCTGGCAGTTGGAAAATCGAGGAGATCCATCAGGTCTTTGCTCGCCATCAAGGCCGATTACGCTAATCTGAAGGTGGATGGAGAGGTAATGAAGGTTAAACCGGAGGATGTTAAGGTTGGAGACCTGATAGTGATTAAGCCGGGTGAAAGAATACCGCTCGACGGAGTTGTTGTTGAGGGCACTTCTGTCGTCGATACATCGGCCCTAACAGGAGAGGCCAAACCAAGAGAAGTCAAGAAGGGTAGCGAGGTACTCTCGGGAATGGTGAACCTGAGCGGTCTTCTTACAGTGAGGGTCACAAAGCCCTTCTCAGCCTCAACGGTTTCAAGAATTCTCGAGCTCGTTGAAGAGGCTGCAGGGAGGAAGGCAAAGGCTGAAAAATTCATAACCCGCTTTGCCCGCTACTACACACCGGCTGTGATAGCTCTTGCATCGGCAATTGCCGTCATACCGCCTCTTGCCTTCAACCAGCCTTTCGCCCCCTGGCTTTACCGGGCCCTCGTTCTGCTAGTAATTTCCTGCCCATGTGCTCTCGTCATTTCCATTCCGCTAAGCTACTTCGCAGCTATCGGAAAAGCTGCAAGGAGGGGTGTGCTCATCAAGGGTGCAAACTTCATCGATGTGCTGAAAGCAACGAAGGTTGTAGCGATGGACAAAACCGGAACTCTGACGGAGGGAAAGTTTAAGGTTGCAAAGATCGTTGCTGTAAATGGATTCAGCAAGGAGGACGTGTTGAAATTCGCCGCCATGGCCGAGATGCACTCCAATCACCCCATCGCCAGGTCAATCATTGAGGCTTATGGCAATGCGGACCTGGAGGTGAAAGACTACAGGGAAATTGCGGGCAGAGGTGTTGTGGCAAGCGGAGACGGGCTGACCATAGCTGCAGGAAATGATCTGCTGATGCACGAAATGAAAATTGATCACGAGTTCTGCGATGTTGATGGGACTGTGGTGCATGTAGCGGTCGATAACAGATATGCTGGCTACATCGTCGTTGCTGATAGTCTAAAGGAAGATGCCAGGCAGGCTGTTGAAGAGCTGAAGGCTGTCGGATGCAAAGTTGTGATGCTTAC
Organism: Archaeoglobus neptunius; assembly: GCF_016757965.1. Classification (NCBI taxonomy): domain Archaea; kingdom Methanobacteriati; phylum Methanobacteriota; class Archaeoglobi; order Archaeoglobales; family Archaeoglobaceae; genus Archaeoglobus; species Archaeoglobus neptunius. The sequence goes on from NZ_JAEKIW010000002.1 coordinate 66,458, forward strand.
AGGAGACAGCAAGGAGGTGGCTGAAAAAATCGCCGACCAGCTCGGCATCGAATTTTATGCTGAACTGCTGCCTGAAGACAAGGTGAGGGTAATAGAGAAAATCAGAACCGACGAGGGGATTGTGGCCTTCGTTGGCGATGGAATTAACGACGCTCCCGTCATTGCGAGGGCTGACGTTGGCATTTCCATGGGGGCGATGGGGAGTGATGCGGCCATTGAGGTCGCTGACGTTGTCATCATGGACGACAAACCCTCAAAGGTGCCAAAGGCAATACGACTGGCGAAAAGGACGCAGAATGTGGTGTGGGAGAACATTGGAGTAGCTCTGGCGGTAAAGGGGTTCTTCATAGGTCTCGGTGCCCTTGGAATGGCAACTATGTGGGAGGCTGTATTTGCAGACGTGGGCGTGACGCTGATTGCAGTGGCAAATTCGATGAGGTTACTGCGGTGATCTGTCAAGCATGATGCTACATTTTCAGCAATCTAGCATTTATCGCCACGATGACGGTGCTGAGGCTCATCAGAACTGCCCCGGCTGCTGGAGTTAAAAGAAAGCCGAAATTGTAAAGCACACCTGCTGCCAGAGGTATCGCAAATGAGTTGTAACCGGTTGCCCAGAGCAGGTTCTGCTTCATCTTCGAGTAGGTCTTTTTCGAGAGCTCGATAATCGTCGCAACATCCCTCGGATCGTTCCTCACAAGTATGATGTCTGCGGTTTCAATTGCAACATCCGTTCCGGCTCCGATGGCGATGCCCACATCGGCCTGAGCCAGGGCCGGGGCATCGTTAACACCATCACCCACCATGGCCGTGACGTACTTCTGCTGCACCTCTTTAACCTTCTCAGCCTTTTCATGCGGTAAAACTTCTGCAAAGTAGTCATCCAGACCCAGTTCCTCGGCCACCCATTTTGCCACGAATCTGTTGTCTCCGGTGAGCATCATGCATTTTATCCCCATCGCTTTCAATCTCGCTACTGCCTCCTTGGACTCCTGTCTTATTTTATCCGCCAGAGCGATTGCGCCTGCAACTTTTCCGTCTTCAAGCAGGAAAACTACAGTTTTACCCTGCTGCTTCAACCTCTCAACCTTCTCCTCCACCTCAATTCCTTTCTCCTTGATGTACCCCGGACTCACAACCATGAATCTCCTGCCGTTAACAGCGCCTTCAACACCTTTCCCCGGTATTGCCCTGAACTCTTCAACCTCTTCCAGTTTCATTTGTCTCTTTTCCGCTTCCTCAACAATGGCCGCCGCGATTGGATGCTCCGATTTTGCTTCGAGAGATGCAGCGATTTTCAGCACCTCCTCTTCGCTGCCGTTGAAGGAAATGATGTCCGTCACACCAAAGCTCCCCTCCGTTAGCGTACCTGTCTTGTCAAAGATTATCGCCTGAAGATCCTTTGCCCTCTCAAATGCCTGTCTTTCTCGTATTAGCAATCCGGATTTTGCTGCAAGGGAGGTGGAGACTGCAACAACGAGCGGAATTGCCAATCCTAGGGCATGAGGGCAGGCTATAACCATAACCGTCACAGCCCTCTCTATTGCGAAGACGAATTCCATTCCAAGGGCGAGCCAGGCAACAAGCGTCACGGTTCCTACGGCCAGTGCAACAATCGTCAGAAACAGAGCCGCCCTGTTGGCAAGGTCCTGTGTTTTTGACTTGCTCTCCTGCGCTTGCCTCACGAGCTCGATAACCTGATTGAGATACGTATCCTTTCCTGTTTTCTCAACCTCGACGACGATTGATCCATCTCCGTTTATAGCGCCGCCAATGACTTTGTCTCCGGGTTTTTTGGATACTGGCTTTGATTCGCCCGTCAGCATCGCCTCGTTAACGAAGGTTTCACCTTCCACCACAATCCCATCAACAGGAATCTTCTCTCCCGGCTTCACCAGCACCCTATCTCCCGGCTTAAGCTGTTCGACCTTTACATCCACCGTCTCTCCGTTTTTAACCAGATGGGCTTCTGACGGCATGATCTTGACGAGTTCCTCCAGAGCGCGAGAAGCACCCAGAACGGATCGCATCTCGATGTAGTGTCCGAGGAGCATGATGTCTATCAGCGTGGCGAGCTCCCAGAAGAAGAATTTGCCCTTCAAACCAAAAACGACCGCAGAACTGTAGAAATAAGCAACGCTTATTGCAACCGCTATTAATGTCATCATTCCGGGCTGTGCTTTTTTCAACTCATCAAACAGTCCACGAAGGAAGGGATAGCCTCCGTAGAAGTAAACCGCTGACGACAGCAGGAAAAGGATATAGAGAGAGCCAAAAAACTCGAGTTTGAAATTAAAGAAGTTCTGAATCGCAGGAGACAGGATGAGAATGGGAACTGTTAAGACCAATGAAACGTAAAATCTCCTCTTGAAATCCTCCATCATGTGCCTGTGGTGATCGTGAGCGTGCTTCATTCCTTTCATTTCCCGGACATCCTTGCCTGCATGCTCACTCTCCCCATGTCCGGAATGATCCATACCCTCCATTTCGTGCTCCTTCATCCTACCCCTCCATCTCCTCTTTTATCCTCCTGTATTCCTCTTCGGTTATCTCTCCCCTCGCATATCTTTCCTTCAGAATTTCCAGCGGTGTCTTTTCCGTTTTGGCCATCTCGCCCTTAGTTTCTCTCAAAACAATATATATGAGCAGAAATACTATTCCGAGCATCGGAATTACGACGAGAATGAACCACAGCAGCCCGTTCATACCTCTTTTTTCAGCGTCTTTGTACACCAGGTATCCGATAACGAGAAGTGGAATCCACCAGATGAACATTCCAATTCCGAACAACGGGAGGAACATCATGTAAGGATATATGAGTCCATTCATATTAAATGTTATGGTGTTTTGAATGATAGCTTTTGAATGATAGGCCTAAAAATTAACAGTTGAGCTGGGAGTACTTGTCGAAAAATTTAAAATTTAAAAATTCAAACGTGGCCGAGATCCATCAAATGGACAGGCTGTAAGGCAGACCATCCAGCTCTTGTGGAAGTGGATGTCAGTAAAACTCTGAAGGGTGCTTTTCAGCTCTGCGGGATTGCATGAAGTTTTCGATCTGATCAGGACTCAAAAATGGAGGGTTAACTCTTTTGAATCGTTATTCTCTTGGAGTTTTAACACACATTGCCTGAGAAAATGCGTTTGATTCTGAAGATAAAACGTTCTGCAGATCTTTAAAACGTTCTGAACGTTTTGGCAGCTCCAAATACTGACGTTTCAGCGGGCAACACCTATTGCCCATGACGTTAACAGTGTTTTGAGGTGATGTGAGATGGACTGGAAGAAGGTCGGAATCGTGGTGGCCCTTGCAGTTGCTGCAGGGCTGTATGTTGCGGCTGCAATGCCCTGGGGAATGATGGGATACATGGGATACGGTGGATACGGCATGCCCATGATGGGCGGATACGGGCCAGGGTACGGAGGTATGGGATATCCGGGCTACCAAGGATATGATGTAAATCAGACGCAACCGCAGGGCTATTACGTGCCGTATGGCTACTACGGCGGTCACGGCTGTCCGATGATGGGATACTGGTAGGTGGCTGGCGGATATGCGTAAGATTTTTCCTATTTTTTTAGCTCTACTCCTTTTAGGACTTGCAACAACTGCAGGATTTCAAGTACAGACTTCCAGGGGCACGGAGAAGGTCGTTTATATTGAGGCATTTCAGTTTGGATACCGAGTTGTGGCGATACAGGAAGGGGACAGAATATACAGAACGGACTCCTTAAGGCTGAACGCAGGCGATACGGTTACCTTCCACGTTGTAACGAAGGATGTCACCCATGGGTTCACCATAGAAGGTATAACGGATGATGTGGCCGAAAATCTGCTCGTTTTGCCCGGCAGAACTCTTGTAGTCGGTCCAGTTACCTTCAACGAGCCGGGAAAGTACAGAATCAGGTGCTCAACCAACTGCGGTTCCTTACATCCATTCATGACCATGGATATCGTGGTTGAGCCGAACGTTCCCTATTACGCTCTTTCAGGCTTCGTCATCATGACAGGTATGGCCGCATTGCTCTACAGCGGTAAAAGCGGTGGCAGGGAAATTAATTTTAAGACCAGATTTCTTAAATCGAGGGCTCTGATTTTCATCCTCACGACACTGAATCTGTCGATGTTTCTGCTGATAATTCTTACAGGACTTTTCGGCAGCGTTATTGGCAGCGAAAATTTCTCAATCGCGGTTACGTGGATACTCTGGTTCGCTCTGGTTGAATTTGCAATACTCTTTGCAGCGAGGGCCTGGTGTGCAGTTTGCCCGATTCCGATAGTGGGTGAATGGTTGCGAAGAGGGCGATTTCTTGGAGCGAGGAGGGTGATACCAGAGAAAGGAAGCTTTCCTGTCAAGTACCGGAACATGTGGATACCGGCCATCGGTTTCCTTGCGCTTTCGCTCTTCATACCATGGATAGTGACGAAGCCTCTCGTTACGGCTCTTCTCTTCCTTTCCCTTTTCATCGCTGCCACAGCATTCTACCTGGTCTACCCGCCGCGCTACTTCTGCAAACATGTCTGCCCGGCTGGGGGATACATCGGCTACCACTCCAACGCATCGCTGCTGGCTCTGAGAAGCATTGACAGGGAGAAATGCAGGAGATGTGAGAAATTCTGCCTCAAGGGCAGCGATGAAGGGTACCCATGCCCGTGGAAAATCTACCCGGGTGGAAACGATGAAAACACATACTGCGGACTCTGCTTTGAATGTCTGAGAACCTGCAGGTATGACAACATCGCCCTGAAGCTCAGATTACCTTTCGAGGAGCTCGCCAGAAAGGCCATAAGGGCTGCAAAGTCCAGAAAGCTTGACGAAACGGCGATGGGCTACATAAGATTTGGTCTGGCAATATTCTATGAGCTGTTCTTCTTCGGCAGTATCTACTGGCTAAAGGATTTCGGAAATCTCGGCAACCCCTACGGAGTAAACCTTGAAAACGCCCATCTGCTTGTTCCGTCCATTTTCGGAGTTATGAAGTGGTCGATTTGGGCGGCAATTGTTTTGTCAGCAATTCTAGCAATTGCTGCGCTCTACTACGCCTTCAGCTTTATAGCAGCAAAGATTGCCGGACTCGATCCACAAAAGGTTTTCGTAGCGTTCAGCTACTCACTCGCACCATACGGTCTTCTCGTATGGGCCGGATTCGCAATTGGATTGCTCTCATACTTCTACACCTACCCACTCAATGCCTTTCTCGATCCCTTCGGTCTGGAGAAAAACGCCTTTCCAGCATCCCTGACTGCAAAACAGATAATACTCCTTCAGGCCCCCTTCATATCCCTAGCCCTCGCCACTGCCATCATAGCTACAAGAAAGATAGCTGAGAGGCTTACTGAAAAATCAGCGATAGCGGTGATTTACAGCATACCGCACATTCTTATGGCCCTGATACTTGTAAAAATAGTTGCGGGGTGATTGTATGGAGAAGAGAGAGTTTGCCGCACTGCTTTTTGTTGTTATCGCCCTGGCAATTCCCGTATACCTGACCATAGACAGGCTTTCTGAAAAGCAGACAGGTTCTGAAATCGTAATCAATGCCTACGTCCCCGAATCAGGTGGATTTAAGCCGAATTATATAGTCGTACCAAAAGGTAGCAGAGTCAAACTTGTTTTCAAGTCAGAAGACGTGACGCACGGCATTTTCATTCCGGATCTCGGAATAAACAAGCTGATTCCTGCAGGCGATGAGGTGGTCGTGGAGTTCGTTGCTGAAAAGAGCGGTGTCTATCCGTTCATGTGCTCAGTGTACTGCAGCCCCTATCACAGGCTCATGCGGGGAACGATTGTAGTCGTTTGAGTTTCCGAAACATCTTAATTTTTTTCGTGAAAACCTGACTGAGATTCGAAAATTTTTTAAGTAAAACATACAATCACTGTCAATGAAATATTGCACTATAGCATTTATTCTGATCACAATCTTCACACTTGGATGTCTCGGACCAGAGGAAGGGAGTTTTACGCATACCATCGACTATACAATTTCCCTGACTTTTGGTGAGCTCGTGGAGGGCAGGACGATAAAGCCATCCTCCAAAGTCGATGAGCTTGAGAACATTACTGTGATTGTTCCTCTGCCAGTGATTGACGGTCAGCCCATTAAGCTCCAGAACCTAACGATTCCCGCCGGCTGGAAAGCGGAGATCACTGAAACACCCCACGGCACGATGTTGAAGCTGGAAGGGAAAAACGTAAGGACCTGGAAAATGTCTCCAATGCCCGTACCCGTTGAGAGCGGAAAAACTCCAACAGTAACGCCCACAATGGTTAAAAAAGCTGCTGGCTACGAATTTGAGCTGCGACTTCAAATGAACAGGGAGATCAACACCCTCAACCCCCTAAACGGTGAGTTCGTTCTTCAACCCAAATACGAACTGAGGAGGATAAACTGCCCTGAGGAATATTTAAAGCACTACAGATACGTGAAGTGCTACAGTTACAGTACCGTGGTATTTTACGCCTCACATCCTTCAATCGATGCGGGCATGTATATCTCGCTCGAGGGCAGAAATTACTGGTTCCAGATGGGATGGACCGGAAATGAGTTCTACGACCACATACTGGCATTTCTAACCGAAGATGGGTGGAACAATGTGACTGGAAGTCTGGAAACAGGGAAAGGTGTGTATCTGAGCACGTAAGATGTTCTGGTAGCTCCCACGCCTTTTCAAAGGCCCTGCTGGTTGGTATGATCGGGCCATACTCCTGCCATTCACTAGTTTCCAAATTTTCACTGCGTGACATTCTCTCCTTTTGCTGCAGATGAAGACAATTTTTATTTCAGCCTGCTGGTATCGCCTCTGATCAGTAATCCACGTTTCCAGTGGCAAAAGGCTTAACAATGTCTCTGCTTTAATAAAAAACTCAGCCAAGCTCCTCAAGCAGCTTGCATGCCTGACAGACCTTTTTCGGCGTTGGTTCACCACATCTCTCGCACCTGTTGAGGTCGATCTGTGGATACATTTCTCTCAAACACGGGATCAGTTTTTCAAAGCTGTTCATAACCGAAAACTTTCTGCCGGGATACTTGTTCTCAAACTCGTAAAGGAAGTCCCTAACGCTCGCCCTTACCGGGAAATAGCTGTACGGACATTCTTCAAAGTCCATTGGCAGGTTATGAAGAAGGCCGTAGACCACAACCTCTTTTTCATAAATGTATCTGAAAGGCTTTATTCTCATAATCAGGCCTTCCTGAACCCTTTGCGGTACGAGTCTTGCCATTCTCTCCATGTCCGCATTCAGAAAGTTCAGCAGAATTGTTTGCGTTTCATCATCAAGGTTATGCCCTGTGGCCAGCTTCGTGGCCCCCATTTCCCTCGCAGTTCTGTTGAGCAGGTATTTCCTGAAAACACCGCAGTATGTGCACGGCTTTTTGTCCCCCCTCTTCACCATTTCATCAAGCGTCATTCCAAAGTTTTCCTCAAACGATACAACAACGTGTTCGATCCCAAGCTGTTCCGCCACTTTTCTTGCAATCTCAACTGTCGGCGGTCGGTAGTTGGATATACCCTCGTCGATGGTTATGGCAAACAGTTCCAGGTCTCTCCTCTTTTCATACAGTTTCGCAAGAGTGTAGGTGAGGGTGACGCTGTCCTTTCCACCGCTCAGAGCGATTGCAATTCTGTCGTTCTTCTCAATCATCTTAAATTTTCGAACTGCAAGCTTTATCCTCCTCTCAAAATCCTCGATAAAGTGTCTCTTGCAGAGATGCCTGTTTGAGTGTCTCTGGAATATTACTGCCCTTCTATCACACCTAGAACACCCTATCATCTCTCTCTCAGATTTGCTTTACTGTAAATTGTCTCTGCTTCCTCCACGTCCTCAATCTGCAAAATCTGCTGCCTTATTTTTTCAATCGGACCTTTGCTGATAGCATGAACCATGAAGTAAACAGGATAGTTCCACTTTTCATTCACAATCCTTTCGACCAGATGTGTAATCTGGGGGAATTTCTGAAGTAAAAACATTGCCACCTTCTCAGGCTTTTTTGATATCCTGAGAACCGTCATTCCATTTTCCTTAAATCCAACCTTCCTCTCCCTCAGCACACCGCTGAAATCTCTTCCCACACCTTTTGCCATCAGTTCTTTGATAACGTCCACGACTTCCTCTTCCGAATATCCTGAGAACTTCGAAAAAGGTCTTTTCGCAATCTCCAGAGACTCCAGAGACCTCACGAATTCTTCATCAAGTCCCAGCTCTCTTACCAGCGGAACATTTTCAGGTTCCAGCCCTCTCTCACTCCAGGAAACGCCTTTTTCCAAGTCGTATTTTACGTCCATTTTGTAAACCCTCTTTGTGGGCAGGATAACAAAATCCTCAACTCTGCATTCAGATGCAAGCTTTTCAACAACCCCTTCAATCTCCTCCACATCTCTGCCCTTCACGGTAAACCAGACGTTGTAGTATGCATCTCTCAGAAAGTTATGCTTGACCCTGAACTCGTCATACCTGTTTATCCTTTCAGCAACCTCTTTTACACTTGATGCCCTGAAACCGACAAGTGCTGCTCTCCTGTAGCCTGAAAAAGCCCTGTAATTGAGATTCAGGCCGTACCTCTTAATCACACCACTCGCCATGTACTCTCTTACCGCTTCAAAAACCTCATCCTCACTCCTTCCCAGATTCTCGGCCAAGTCCGAGAGGGGTGATGTCGTGAGTGGTAAATTGTACTGCAATTCCATGAGGAGATCGACATCGAGATTCAAAATTCTATCCCTCCATTCTCAGCTTTCTTTTTTCCGGAAACATATTCCTCTACAATTTCTTCTGCAAGCTTTCTTGCTTCATCCACCTTCTCCTGTTTTACAAGTTCCACAAATCTTACATCAGAGCTGACGATGGAGTACAGTTTCATCCTCAGATTTACGGGTACATTTCTTTTCTTCATGTAACTCTTGAGGTGATCCATAGCATTGAGGAAGTAAAAAAGCTCTTCTTCTTCATCAAGAACTCTCTGAAACTTGTCTCTGACTTTTCTCGCAACAACACCACTTTTTCCCTCTGTTGTCACTGCAAATCTCACCCCGTTTTTGCCACCTTCAAAAGGAACTACAACCTCAGTCATTTTCGCATCATTTGCCAGATTTACCATCGCCTTATGCTTTTCAGCAGCTTCAATAACCCTTTCATTAAAATCCTTACTGCCAATCGCAACCACAATTAGGTGAAAGTTTGATGCCAGCTTCTCAAAATCCATACTTTCAACTGATGCCCTTACAAGTTCAACCTTTCCCTCTTCAGAGAGTTTGAGCAGCTCGGACGAAAAGTCCTGACTGAAAACCGAAACCTCGGCTCCAGCCTCTATGAATTTCTTCGCTCTCAGAGTGCCGACTCCCCCACCACCAATTACCGCAACCCTTTTCCCCTGAAATTCTATGTAAAGTGGTATTCTCATTAACTGAAATTGAGGGTAAAGTTGTTTTTAAACTGTTCCCCCGAACACCTAGGTCAGATGATTTCCCCAACCTTAACACACCCATACTTGCTTAAATCACTGTTTGAACACAATATTACCGCCGAAGCTGGACAGCTTCCGTCGACGGTAACTTCTGCCCTCCCTCCTGCAAGCGATGCTGCAAAGTTCGCCGCATCCCTGACGCCTCCACTTTTAATCGGAAATATCGCACTTACCTCTCCTACCCTAACCAGGTTTGCAAGTCTCCTCAATTCATCCGGATCGGGGAGATTTTCAATAATGATTTTCGCTTTCATTAGCTTTCCCCACAAAAATATGCTATCGCCTCTTTGTGGCTCATTTCTAACACTCATATCCCTCAACCCGATAAGATTTGCTGCAAAGAAACTATAATTTGAGCTAAATACTTCTTCTACACTGGCAAGAAGAATTTTTTTAGCCTTAACCCGTTTCTCAAATGCCTTCCTGAATGCATGCTGAAACCTTACAGAGTAATCAAGTTCATTGCCCGTGAGGATCATCACCGCCAGAGGTTCCACAAAGCGACAGGTTGCTTCAACAAAAAGCTGGCTGGCCATCACTTCCGCAACAACTTCAAGACTTTCCCTTTCATCGAGTTCCTTTTCACCAACACCAGCGTATGTAACTGCCATTGACGCAATAGAAGTCAGATTGCCCATATCAACATAAACTGCGTTTCTTTCAGTATACACATCTACATTTTTTACAGGAAGAGATGGTTTGAAGTAAAAACCGATGTTTTCAAGCAGCGATATGTACATGGCAATTGCGTTCCTTATAACCTCCGATCGCGACATCAGAGTCTTTCTTCCGATTTCATCAATCCGATCCACAATTTTCTCATCAAGCCTGAGGGATATCAGCTTCATATTCGTAATACACGTGAATTACAAAAAACTTATCCCGCCCCCTTCATTTCCTGTGGAACTTTCAAAATCACTCGATTAGCTGTAATACCGCCAAACAAGCCACCATACAACCTAAATTACCGCAAAAAGTGGAAATATTTTTCCCTTCACTGATTTTCTCCATTTTCGGATTGCTTGCACCATCCACCAATGAAAAATCGGTAACGGGGTGGAGGAATCTTTAAGGATAATTCATTTCTGAAATTTCGGAAATGAATGCTCCACCCCCTTTGTTTCCTGTGGAGATATCAGATACTGCATTTCAGATCGTTTTTGTGAGAATGGATGAATTTCGGGCACTCTTTCTGCGTTATCTCTGGAGTTTTGCTGTTATTTTGAGATTGATCACAAGCTGCAGTTTCGTAAACCTTTCACCGCCCAGCATGTAAAGTTCAAATTTAATGCAAAGAATTTAATTAATTTTGTGTATATTACTGTCATATCCGGTGTAACAGTTCTATACTTCACAATTACAGATGAACCAAAGCTAAGAGAGACAATTAAGGAAAAAGCTTATTAATGACTTTAACCATTTCTTTTATAAAATGTCAGAAAGAGACTTGCTTATTGAGAGGCTTGAGAGGAAGCTTGCGGAAAAAGAGAGAGAGTTAGCGGAGTTGAGGAGAATGAACATCGAAGATATCGAGAGAATCAAAAGAGAGATTATATCAGAGCTTGAATCAAGAATGCCAGACGTTAATCAGAAGATTTCAGAACTCGAATCCAAAATGGTGGAATTGAGGAGAGCTGTAGAAAGTGTCATTACCGAACTTACGTATGTCAAAGGAGAGTTGAGAGAATTAATAGAGAAAAAAGAGGCTGAGACAAGAAAAGAGCCTCAAAAGTACAGTGAAGAGGTAGTTTTCTCGGTGGAGGATGAAAGAGATTTGACAGGTGAGGAGAGCAGAGCTCAAAAGAAAGTCGAATTTATAGACACTGAGAAAAAACAAGTAAAGGAAGATGATGATGAGATAATTATTTGCGACTGAAATGCACATCGAAAAAATAATCTTAAAAAATTTCAAATCGTTCGGAAAAAAAGCAGAAATTCCTTTTTACAGGGGATTTACAGTTATCACCGGTCCCAATGGCAGTGGAAAATCCAACGTTATTGATTCCATTCTATTCTGTCTCGGCCTGTCAACCTCCACAAAGCAGTTAAGGGCTGAAAGACTTACGGACCTTGTACACAATGGAAGAAAAGAAGCTGAAGTAACGATCCTGTTTGCAGAAAACGGAGCTAAGTACGAAATTTCAAGAAAGGTCAAAATTACGGAAAAAGGATACTACAGCTACTACTACCTCAACGGAAAGAGTGTGAGCCTTTCTGACATTCACACCTTCCTCTCTCAGTTTGGAATCTACAATGATGCTTACAACGTTGTGATGCAGGGAGATGTTACGAGAATTATCGAGATGTCGCCTTTCCAGAGAAGGAAAATTATTGACGATGTAGCCGGAATCTCGGAATTTGACGAAAAGAAAGAAAAAGCTTTTGATGAGCTTGAGAGAGTACGAGAAAGTATAGAAAAGCTCGATGCTGTGATTGCTGAAGTCAACGATCGGCTAAAATCTCTGGAAAGAGACAGGAACGAGGCCCTGCGATACAAGGAAGTGCTGAGCAGAAAAGAGCAGTATGAGAAATATTTGAGAGTACATGAATACCTTACAGTTCTATCGGGAAAGGAGAAAATTGAGAGAGAGTTAGAGAAGCTTGAGAAGCAGAAAGATTCTCTTACATCCAGAATACCCGAAATAAACGCATCCATATCTGAGGTAAATGAGAAAATAAGCGAGCTTGCTGGTAAAATTTCGGAACTCGGAGATGAAAGATCGGCCGAGATCCAATCAAGAATACTCGAGCTGAGTTCGGAGCTTGAAACAATAAAGAGGTCAGAGAGTTTTTATCTTGAGGAGAGTAAAAGGATTGACGATGATATTGTCAAAAATCTTGGGGAAATTTCCAAAGTTAGAGAGGAGATTGATTCTATTGACTCTGAACTTGAGGAGAATGCCATAAAGAGGATACATATCGGAGAGATTGTTGATAGCCTCAGCAATAAAATAAACAAGCTGAAAGAAAGGCTGGAGATCGTTGATAAGGAATACAAGGACCTCAGGGATCAGCTTGTTGAGAAAAAGGAAAGACTTGACGTTTTGAAGGAAAAGAGAAGCGACGTTTTGAGAGAAAGAGACAGGCTGATTGAGTTGTTAAGAAGGATTGATATTGAGATTGAAGACATAAAGAAGGAAACAGAAACTCTGGAACTTAGAACAGGAGAGCTTGAGAAGGAAAGAGATTCGAAGCATACAGAAGTTGGTAAGCTCATGAAAGAGCTTGAAATTGCAAAAAACAGGCTCAGTTCAGCAGATAAGGATCTTTTCAGTCTGAGATCAAGGATTTCTGACGTTGAAGAGGAACTTAAAAGGACAGAGGTGGAACTGGCCAAAGTTAGGGCCAAACTCTCTACTCTGAGAACATACTCAAAGCCTGTCGAGCTTTTGCTCGAAGCACGGAATAGACGAGAACTTCCGGGCATCTTTGGAACGGTTGCACAGCTCGGTGAGGTCGACGAGGAGTTTGTAAATGCGATCGAGGCTGCAGCCGGCAATGCTTTGCAGTTCATCGTTGTTGAGACGGAAGATGACGCTGTTACTGCAATAAAGTACCTCAAATCTGTTAGAGGTGGCAGAGCCACCTTCATTCCACTCAAAAAAATCAAGAAATTTGATTTGAGGTTTGACAGATCAATCCTAAAAGAGGAGGGAGTTATTGATTATGCCGTAAATCTCGTCAGATGTGAGAAGAAGTTCCAGCCCGTTTTCAGGTTTATACTCAGAGATACAGTTGTGGTCGACACGATCGAAACTGCACGAAGGCTGATGGACAGAGGCTACAGACTGGTAACCCTGGATGGAGACATCGTGGAGAAGTCAGGGCTGATGTCTGGTGGAAGCAGTGAGAGAAGGAGTGTTCTTGTTTCGAGAGAGTTGATGGAGAAGGAAAGAGAGCTTTCTGACAGAATTTACGAACTGCAGAAGGAAAAGGAGAAACTGTTCTCGGAGCTTAACAGAGCCGAGAGTTTGAGGAGGCAGTACAGAGAAGAAGTGGACAGGTTGAATGGGTTAATTGGCGAACTGAGGAGTGCCATGAACGTTTTGAATGAAAAAATAGATGATAGCAGGAAAAGGATTGAAGAGCTGAAAGCAAAGGTTGATGAGAGGCTGGAGGAAAAAGAAAGGAGTATCGGCCTGCTTAAAGAGTACAACGATTCTCTAAAGAATATTGAAGGGGAAATAAAGGTTCTAGAGACGGAAATTCAGGAAATTGAGAAAAAGTTGAAGGGAAGTGAGATACCGAAAATCGTTGAGGAGCTTGAGAACGTAAAGGAGGAGTATCAGAGAAACAGAGAGATCCTTCTGTCAATCGAAAAGAAGATAGAGAGTCTCGAGTTCAAGAGGAATCAGCTTGAGAGTTCCCTGAACGAAAAACAGGTTTACGTGGAGGAGCTTAAGGAGAGGCAGGTTGAGATTCAAAAGCTCGTTGAAGATGGCAGGAAAAGAGTTGCCGAGATAAACGCCGAGCTTGAGACGCTGAGAAAAGAGGAGAAAGAGCTGAGCAAGGAGCTGAAAGAATTGAGAAAAGAGAGAGATGAGCTACTTAAGAAGCTAAGGGAGCTTGAGGACGAGAAAAACAGGATTGGGTTCGAGCTGCAAAGACTTGAGGACAGGATAAAGCTTCAGAAGGAGAGGCTTGCAAGTCTGGAGGATGAGATGCTCGAAATAGGCGAGGTTGAGGTCCCTGACAACCTGCCACCGGCTGAGGAGGTAAGGAAGGTTCTTGACGAAATCGATAAGGAACTTTCAACGTTTGGCGATGTTAATTTAAAGGCTATCCAGGAGTTTGAGGAGGTAAAGGCCAGAAGAGACGAGCTGGTTGAGAAGAAGATCGTTCTCGAAAAGGAGAGGGAGGATATCCTAAACAGGATCGACAAATACGAGAAGATGAAAAGGGAGATATTTTTCGAGGTATTTACAGCCATAAACAGGAATTTTGCCGAAATAATACGGGAACTGGCGAACGGAGAGGGGGAGCTATATCTGGATAGTGACGATCCATTCAACAGCGGTCTTTACATTAAGGTTAAGCCGAACAACAAGCCGGTTCAAAAGCTTGAATCTATGAGCGGGGGAGAGAAGAGTTTGGTTGCCTTAGCATTAATTTTCGCAATTCAGATGTACAAGCCCGCTCCGTTTTACGCCTTCGATGAGGTGGACATGTTTCTTGACGGCGTCAATGTCGGTAGGGTGGCGAAAATGATAAAGAAGAGATCGAAGGAGGCACAGTTCATAGTGGTCTCGCTCAGAAAACCGATGCTCGAAAATGCGGATGCGATAGTCGGAATAACTCTCGGGAGGGATAACGTATCGTTAGTGACGGGGATAAAGCTGAAAACGTCGAATTGAACCGGGAGTTTGAGGATCCGATAGAGATTCTCATTGAAATGGCTAAAAGGGGGGAGATCGACCCTTGGAACATCAATGTAGTCGATGTTACCGACAGATTTTTGAAAAGGCTTGAAACAGCAAAAAAGCTGGATCTGAGAGTTTCGGGGAGAGTTCTGCTTTATGCAGCAATTCTTGTGAGGATGAAAGCCGAGGCTATAACACTTGAAGCTCTTGGAGGCGAGGAAGAGGAAGAGTTTGACGAGTTCTACTTCATCGATGAGCCGCTGGAGTTTCCGGAGTATGAATTTGAGTATGAGGGAGAATTTGAGGACACAATTCTTGAAGTTCTGGCATCCCAGAGGAGAAGAGTTAGGAAGATAACAACTCTGAGAGACCTGATCGACGAATTGAGAAGGGCTGAGGAAGTTGAGAAGAGGAGGAGAAGGAGGAGAAGAGCTCAAAAACAGGATGTAAACATCGATGTTGCCCTGAGAGTTCCGCATGAGGAGAGTTTGGAGGAGATGATCGCAAGGGTTGAGAGGGAAGTTTTTGATATACTGAGGAAGAGGAAAGCTGTCACCCTCTTCTCTCTCGTCAGGGGATGGGATGTTTCGATGCTTGTTGACTACTACGTTTCAATACTTCATCTGGCGTTTAGGAGGAAAGTTTTAATCAATCAAGAGGAGTTCTATGGGGATGTGGAGATTAGAGAGTGGGATGAGTGAGGTGAGTTTTTGCGGTCATCTCGATAATCCAAATCCCGCTGTTCATTCTGTTACAGTTGGTTGAGAGAGGTGGTGTTTGTGTTGACGGGAAATTTCAAGTAAATTCACTCGATTGCAATTTTTCTGGAGCTAAGATATTGCAATTCTCAAAACAAAGTTCAATTTTGGATATGAAAGACTTGAGAACATCTAAGCAAAAGTTTTTGATAACTAAATTTGGTTTGTATTTTTATTCAACAGAAAGAAAAATTTAAGTATCTTAATCTGTATTAGCTAATGTCATGGAGGTGTTGTAATGAAAAAGATGGCAGGAATAGTGTTTGCCGGTTATGGCTGGAGGGTCTGAAAACACTGTAAAACCGGAAAAAGTTCTAACACCAATCTTGGTGAGAACTATCTGGGAAAACTGGCTGCACATGGATGATGATGGTGGAGTAAAATATGCCCAGTCTACACATATGCTCATCGCAGAAGAGGTTGGAAAGTATATGGGCTTAAATGGAGAGAGTTTGTCGAGATTTAAACTTGGTTCTAAACTTCCAGATGAGGAGGATTCAGATTGGTGGCCACCCGGATGTCCTGACAGATTGTGCAATCATATATACGACCCAGTAGTTACATTTGGCAGAGCTCCAAGATCATGCAATGAAAAGGTAGAAAGTGCAATCAATTACGCTCGGAATGGCAATTATTTAGATGCATATCTGGATTTAGGAAAAGCTTCTCATTACATGACGGATGTCGGTAATCCCTACCACGCAAACCGGAAACCCCTTGGAAAATAAAGCAAGACATGATTTCTATGAACTTCTTGTACGCGATAAGTGGGTAGACTGGAGTCTAAGTAACATTGCCTACAATGCACCAAAAATAACTGTAACAGATCCAGAAGAGGCTGTTAAAACGTTAGCAACAATGTCTTACTGGCACAAAGACGATCTAGACTCAGCCATAGGGGTGTACTGGATATACAACGCTCCAGTGCCATACGTGAAGGATGAAGCAAAACTGAAGCAAACAGCCCAGTTCCTAGTCAAAAAGATGGCGGGATATACAAAGGGTCTAATTGAGTATTTTGAGAACAATACATGAGGGTTCCTGATGAGTGGAGATAGGGTGTTTTATTTATTTTTTTCTGTAATTGTTATAACGGCTCTGTTTTTACTTGTCGTCGTCCCATTCGTCGAACAATTTACCGATCTTGCGTCGTACATAAGGATAGATATAAAATCAGACGATCGTTTAGACAACTTTACGCTGGTCTTTCCCGTGTAATACATACCAAGGTAAACTTCTCGAAGTTCGGCATTTGGATTTATCTTCAGGATCTGTCAAGAAATACAACATATCGGTCGTCGAAACCAAGTACGGAAAAATGTGGAAGGTAGAGGTTAGGAGGATTGATAGAAGTGTCGGGGTTCTCTTCGATCATCCTTGGCCCTTGGATCTCTTCAATGTAGAACTGCAACCCACCTTAAACAGGTTGATTACAAAAGATGAGAGGGTAGGAAGATACTACGAAAAAACAGTTAATTTAACAATCCCTATATTTGTGGAGTACGAAGAAAACGCCACCAAAGTCAGGATGAGCGTCTATATGGAATCTGGTTTGGATAGTTTTCTCGGTTTAATACCGGTGGCACCGAAGCACGATGGAGAGGTGTATTCAGGGGGCAGATACGATGAATTCACAGTGGATTCCAAAGGATGGTTAAACGTAACGGGAATTTCGAAGATCTACATTGTCTACAAATAGCCAAAATAAACAGAATCCATGGTTTGTGGGGTTCTAAAAGCTTCAAATATGAGAAATCAGACCGTATACCCCTCATCATCGCATGTGCTCAGCTAAGGTTTCTCATCACCCTCAAAGTATTTTCTCAAAGCCTCTTTAATTTTTTCCGGATCACTTGACTCAAGGCCGAAGTAAATGGCAAATTCTTCTGTAGTCGTCAGAATTGTTGATCTGCCCTTTTTCTCAGCCTTAACAAGTCCCCTTTCCACAAGCTTTTTCACGTGATCATAGCATTTGTTGCCTCTGATTCTTGCCACCTTAGCGAGTGTGATGGGTTGTTTTACCGCAATCACCGCCAGAGTCCTCAAAGTCCCTCTGTCGAATTCTCTAACCGTGAACTTCTCAACGTAGTCAGCGTACTGTGGTTTTATACGCATCAGATAGCTGTCGCCGACCTTTATAACCTCAACTGAAGTGTCCCTACTTGAATACTCCTCAATCAGCATGTTTACAGCATTCAAAACCTCATCCTTATCTTTTCCGGTAATTTTGGAGAGTTCTGTTAGCTTTACGGGTTCTGACGATGAGAACAAGATGGCTTCAACGATCTTTTTGAGTTCCATGTATCACTATTGTTCTTTGTCTGTTTTATATTTTATCCGCCGGGTTTTATCTTGCCCGGATTCAGTAAAAGTAAACTTACTGCAGAGTAAAAATTTGATATGGATCCGGTATGTCTCTACATACTTGCTCACCTTCACAGAGCGAAAGTGGACTACGCAAAGTCCATATCCAAAATGGTGGCAGTACCTCAAAAAGAAATTGAGAAGAGGTTAAACGAATTGGAAAAAGCTGGCCTCGTCCAGAAGGTGACAGGTTCGGCAATAAAAAGGAGTGAGGCAAAGTTCAAGCTGAGTTACGAAGTTCACAAGCACCATACCTACTACACTCTCACGAGAGATGGCAGCCACATTCTCAGGGACCTTAAAAACAGTCTTGAAAAATACTTCTCTGAAATATCTGGATTTAGTTTTGCCTTCACTCTCCTGACAATTCTCTACAGATCCGGATGTGAGCATGCAGGAATGCTTGCGAAACTGGTATCTGCAGATAAAAACGACGTTAAAGAGGCAATCAGAAGATTAGAAGATGCGGGTTTGATTTCGGAGTGTAAGAGCAAGATAATCAAGAGAAAGAATAGAAAGACTAAGGCTAAAAAGGAGACGAGAACTCATCACACATATTACACAACATCTCGGTTGATGGATATGATTCTGAGACATCTCAGCTGATTTTTGCACTTTCTGCCCCCCTCTATAATCGACTTAGTCTTACAAACCTCAATCTGAGCATGCCTGTTTCATCACTTCAACTCCTCAGCATACCTATCGCATTCTCACCTGTCACCGGACCATTTCCAGATAAAATTTAAAAAATTAAAGCTGCAGAGCCTTAAGCAATTCTGGAATGTTGTTCTCCTCAGCATACTTTCTTAGATCGGCATATCCCTGCATTGCTGCATCTATTGCCGCTCTGAACGCTTTCGCTCCCGCAGCAGGCCCATCGGGATGTGCATGTATCCCTCCACCCGCAGCAACCACAACATCCTTCCCGAGAGTGTTGACGAGCTTCGGCACCATAATCGGGGCTATCCCTCCAGATGGCATCGGGAAGCAGGGTTTGATATGGTAGAAGGGATACCTATGCTGTTTTGCCACTTCTATGTACTTCTCCTCCATCATTGGAGCTTTACCGTAGGGAGCAGGGTAAACAACAATATCCGCACCTGCAAGTCTCGGGAGTTTTCCCAGAATGAGTGTACTTCTAACTCCTGAGATGGGGGAAACGTAAAATGCTCCGGCAACATCCATGTGGGCCATAATAGGCACCTTTATGCTCTCATCTTCAGCCAGAACTCTCAGCACCGGAAACCCTGTAGCGAGGTAATTGACAAGCAGACAGTTTGCCCCAAGCTCTATCGCCCTCTCCGCATTTTCCAGCACCTCCGGCAAGTCTGCAGTTACGTTTACAGCGTAAAGCGTCTTTTCACCTTTTTCTTCGTTGGCTTTATCTATTGCCTCCATGAATTTGGGTACCCTCTCCTCAATCGTGTTAAAATCAGGGTTTGATAGCAGTTCATCGTCTTTGATTATATCCACTCCACCTCTCGCAACTTCATATGCGAGCTTGGCCCCCAAATCGGGGGGAGAGTAAACGTCAGGCTTGATCATGTTATTCAACAGTGGCCTGTTTTTAACACCCAGTACACCCCTCACACCTTCAATACCGAATTTTGGCCCTCCAAAACCCTTCACAAATGCTTCAGGGAACCTAAGGTCAAGCAGTTTCAGCTTGGGAGCCATGGAGATGTTGCCGACAACAGTTGAGAAAAGCATTGAAAGCCTGCTACCCATATTCCTCCACGGGAACGCAATTTGGACGATATAGTTTCTCCAGTCAACTTCTTGGGGAACCATTATCTCGTAGTCCGGAAGTTCGTACACTCCGATTACCTTAGCAACGTGTTTCTTCCTGACTTCCGGTGTCTCACCCGGCACAGGTAGCCACGTTCCGGTACTTTGTTCCAGAGCCAGAACCTGTGTGATCTCAAAAGGATTCATACCTTTCGGAAATGACATGTAGTACGTTCCGATTATGTATTCCTCCGGGTCAATACCTTCAGGTAGAGCTTCGGGGTTGGATTCGGGATGTTCGAACTTTTGAAATCTCAACCTGACTCCAAGCTGCATGACATCACCCCAGTTGCGGAAACACCTCTCTGTAGTCAATTTCCCTTCTCCCAGCTTCGTCCTCTATTTCTGTTATTAGCGGGATCCTGTCCACACCGACCGTCTGTAGAATTCTCTGTGCAAGCTGCAGGGCATCCATCGGGTCAATGCACGCTTCTGGCGGCATTACACCCTCACCGTTAACTCTGCCCATCCCCATAAGCAACGCTCCGATTGCTGCCGGGATCCCCGTTCCCTCTCCCATACCCATTCCTTTCGAGGCAAGGGAGAAATAGTACCTGACAGTCTTCCCATTCTTCTTTCCCCTTGCTGCGACGGTGACGCAGCCTACGGGCTCTGTAAGTCCGGCTTTTTTCAGTAGTTCTCCCCTCTTATGCAGAATGAATGCGACTGCAAACTCGAGGGGATCAACTTCCACATCTCCTATCTTAAGGGAAGGGGATGAGGTCATGCCGATTCTGACGAGAGTTTTGATCAATTCAGCATACTCAGGTGGGAGGACAAGGCCGAGGTTTGTCACTCTCTTGACTTTGATATATCTGGGGAGTGTTATGGTCTCGGGATGCGGATAGGCATAGACCCAATATTTTCCTATCACCGGAAACTCAAACTCCTCTTCGAGAGCCCGGCCACTTTCTTCAAAAAGTTTGACAGTTCTGAATTCTCCATCTAGGAACACGGGAATATCCATTTCCATAGAGTGAATGCGATGTTTCACAACTGCAGCTCCTTCTGTCGGCTCTCCGCCATGAGCATGGTAGATGTCTATTGCCTCAACCTCATCCAGCAGTTGCTGGGCAGCATACTTGGCCAGTAGATTTGCAAGTCCGGGTGAACTGCCCATGCCGATTACAGCCTTAACACCAATCCTCTTCGCTTCCTCATCCATTTTCAGCTGTTCAACTGTGGCATCATAATCGTCGCAGATGTCAACATAGTTAACTCCCGCTTTTATTGCCGCTTTCAGCAATTTTGGCCCGTATTCGTAGAAGGGTCCGATACAGTTCAGAACAACGTCAAAGTCCCTTATCAGCTTCACCACACCATCAACATCCGAAGCATTGCACTGGAAAACGTGTTCGTCGCCCAGATTGCACATATTTGCAGCTCTTTTTGCAGCATCGATATTTGCATCCCCGAGGTATATGTCCGAAAAAATACCCGACTTTGCAAGAATCATTGCTGCGGTGGAACCAACTGTACCGCAGCCCAAAACAACACATCTCATAACATACCTGACTTAGAATGAGATATAAAGATTATGATTATTGTCCCTGAAATATAGGTTGAGGAATATGAGGAATTGCTAATCTTTACCATCTCTTCCAGTATCTCCGCTGAGTCCTTTTTCCGCTCTTACGTATAGCTCTGCTGATCCATTCACTCCAAATTTCCTGCTGCTTATTTCACTCAATTCGGCACATTCTCGACACCTACAGGAAATCGATTTCTCCTGCAGGTAAGTTTTACGACTCTGCAAACTACCCGTACAGGTAATGACTGGTACTCCTGTCTTCAGCCCGGAAGTGTTTTCCGTCCTTGGAACCTCATTTAATCACCTGATCTCAAAATAACAGCAAAACTCCAGAGATAACGCAGAAAGAGTGCCCGAAATTCATCCATTCTCACAAAAACGATCTGAAATGCAGTATCTGATATCTCCACAGGAAACAAAGGGGGTGGAGCATTCATTTCCGAAATTTCAGAAATGAATTATCCTTAAAGATTCCTCCACCCCGTTACCGATTTTTCATTGGTGGATGGTGCAAGCAATCCGAAAATGGAGAAAATCAGTGAAGGGAAAAATATTTCCACTTTTTGCGGTAATTTAGGTTGTATGGTGTCTTGTTTGGCGGTATTGCAGCTAGTCGAGTGATTTTGAAAGTTCCACAGGAAATGAAGGGGTGGGCTGGAAAGGATACAGATTGTCTCGAACCACAGGCTCTAATTCAGTGTGGAAAATTAAAAATCGAGACCTTCGGTCAGGTAACGATAGGCTGAGGATGCGGCCACAGCTCCATCTCCACACGCTGTAACAACCTGTTTTAGCGGATTGTCGCAGCAGTCACCGGCAGCAAAAACACCTTTAATGTTTGTTCTCTGCTCTTTGTCGACCCTGATGTAACCCATGTGATCTCTCTCAACTCCAAGCTCTGCAACCACGTCTGTGGCTGGCCTCATGCCAATTGCGATAAACAGCCCGTCTGCTTCAATTTCGTATTCTTCTTTTTCCTCTCTGCTGTAAACTAGGACCTTTTCCACCTTTCCCGGGCCGATTATTTTTCTTATCGTGGTACTTGTCAGCACCTTAATCTGTCTTTTTTCAAGTTCATCGATCAGTGCCTTCTCAGCTCTGAGGGATGGTGTTCTGGAGATTACAACAACTTCGCAGCCTATATCGTGCAGATATATCGCATCTTCAATTGCTTCTTTCCCGCTTCCGTACACTATTACCTTTTTTCCTCTGAAAAAGTTTCCGTCACATGTGGCGCAGTAACTCACACCCCTCCCTATGAATGCATTTTCACCTTCAATACCCGCCTCCCTGTGTTTTCCTCCTGTAGCCACAATAATCGACCTCGCCTCGTATTCGCCACTCTCTGTTATGACCGTAAACGTGTCTCCAGTTTTTTCCACCTTTTCCACCTTTTCCATCTTCCACTCTGCTCCGGCGTTTACAGCCTGTTCCTTCATTTTTTCCAGCAGTTCCATGCCGTTACCCTCAAAACCCGGATAGTTCTCAATCTTGGCTGCCAGAGATAGCTGTGAAACCGGATCGACCGTCTCGAAGAATACTGTTTTAAGCCCATATCTTGCCGAGTAAAGAGCTGCTGTTAGTCCTGCTGGCCCTCCACCAATTATCGCAACATCGTACATATCTCAATTCTGAGCGAACGTTAATAATCTTTTTCCGGGTTTGGAAAGAAGCGATCAAAATCATTTAAGTAAATACTTGAGAATCTCGAGCTTAATCCTCTCGTTGAGCCAGATAGCGTGAGAAATCAAAAAGTTGACGATCTCATTACCGTCTCTAAGAGAACTGATCATTTTGGGGATATCGATCTCCATAGGACAGTTCTTTTTGCATCTTCTACATGAAAGGCAGAGTTTTAGCACGTCTTTACGACCGTATAACGCATCAATCAGGGCAAATCTACCACCCGTAAACTTCTTTCCGTGAACCGAATGAGATGGGCAGTTGGCAACACAGTTTCCACAGCCTAGGCAGTAGAGAACCTCTCTGAATTCTGAATTTGCGATCCTGCTCCTCCCGTTATCGATCAAAATAAGGATAACTTCCTCTGGAGAGCCAGATTTTAGAAGTTTCTTCTCTATATCAGCAGTCTTTGCAGTTCCTGATACGATCTCCACGAATGAGGGCAGTATTTCTCCTGTTGCGTAGAAACTCTGGAGTTTGGCGGCCATAATGGCGTCCTCCACAGAGGGGTACACTTTTTCTATTCCTGCCAGAATTATCCATCGCTTGGGTCTGTGCATGACTTCGAAGATGTTCCCTTCGTTATGGAGAAGAACGGCTGCACCCTCTTTGGTGATGGCGTTTGCACCTGTGATTCCAACATTGGCAATTTTAACATGCCTTTGAATATCCTCTCTTAGAAGCTCAACGATTCTTCCTGCATCAGGAGGTATCGGGAATCCGAAATACTCTGAAAGTTTCTCCGAAATCAATTTGACTGAGAGATGAACTGCTGGACCGGTCGGATGTGAAGGATGCTCGTTCAGAATCTGTATAAGCCTGTCTCCAACATCGGTTTCTACAACGTCAAAACCCAGCTTTTCAAGTTCTTCTCTCAAACCTATCTCCTTGGAAAGGTTGGATTTTGATTTTACAATAACCTTTTCACCCTCCAGAAGTTCGGAAATGATACTTAAAGCCTCAACTCTATCCTCTGCTCTCTTGACAGTAAAACCCCTTCTCTTTAGGTTTTCCACGGTTTTTTCCAGTAATTCCTCATTTCCAACGCTTTTTTCCCGTACAACCCTAATTTTTTTCGCAATCTCTTTGATTTCAGGATACTTTTCAAGATTCCTCCTCTGTCTTTCTCTCAGAATTTTAAATGCTTTGTTCATTGCTATAAGTTTCTCGGCATCATCCACGTGGCATGTATGGTGCAGAGGAATTTAACATTATTCATATATCTCATCAAGTTCGATGCTGTCCCTCAGACCGATTAAAAATTCAAATTCCTGTGGAGTGATGATTGGCTTTTCAAACCTTCCAGCATCGTCATAAGCTATTCTCGGGCAGGCTGTGTTGACGTAAAATTCATAGGGAAGATTGTAAAGTTCCTCAGCAATCACATTGTTCATGTAGATGATATGAACTTTCAGTCCCTTTTCTCTGCCCAGAGATTTTAACCTCTTGGCCAGTTCAATCCTTTTCTGGCCCGGTTTAGAGGAGACTATTATTCCGGCTTTTTCCGCTCCAACGCATTTTGAAACGATGAAGTACCTTTTTTTCACAAAATCACGAGCAGACACTACTCTAAGTTCTCCGGTCAGTGGATTGAAGGCATAAACCTTCTTTCCAGAGTACATTGCCGCTCCAATGGCGTGGAAAAGCCCGTCACCTATAAATAAAACAGCATCCGCCTGACCGTTCTTAAGGACTGAGTAATTGCAACCAAGGACCTGGCCTCTGTACTTCACCCTACCCCGCCCCTCTCCGATCTCTACCTCGTAACCTTGCATTTCTAGCCATTCAGCTACCTTATCAAGCCTGTGAACGTATTGGGCAGTGGATATGAGCGCAACCTTTTTTTCAGGTATCTCAATATCGATTTTCGGATTGTAGTCGATAAAGTAGGGGACGTAAACAACCCTGTCGATGTGCAGTATCTGAGTGTGAGCAAAGTGGAGAAGGACATCAACCTCTTCAAGAAGCTTTAAATCAACATCACATGCGCCAAAACTCGTTTCGCCAGATATGATAACGTCAAAACCCTTATTTTCAAGAATGGAGGCAATCTCAAAGGCCTGTCTTTTCAGACCATCTGGAAGCTGTATGCCCACTCTTCTAACTCCCCTGAGGGTGTCGAATGGAATCCGGAATTTGACCATACTGGATGGGGGGACATTAGATTTATAAAATACTGTGTTGAGGTTGGGGTGTGAAGGACAGCGAGGTAAGGAGAATTGATGCCTATCTTGATAAGCTTAAGATAAAGGAAAGAGATGAGGAGGAGAGAAAGATATATGCTGAAGTACTGGATGGCAGGACGTTGAAAGTTCTGTACAAGCTCTCCAGCAGGGGATACATCACGGCCCTTGGGGGCGTGGTAAATACGGGAAAAGAGGCAAATGTGTTCTATGCTGATGGGGTTTTTAATGGAAAAGAGGTTGCAATGGCTGTAAAGATCTACAGGATTGAAACCAGTGAATTCGACAGGATGGATGAGTATCTTTTTGGTGATGAGAGGTTTGACATGCGCAGAATATCCCCTAAGGAGAAGGTTTACATATGGACCGAGAAGGAATTTAGGAATCTTGAAAGGGCCAGGCATGCTGGGGTGAGTGTGCCTGAACCGTACACATACATGAAAAACGTTCTGCTCATGGAGTTTGTGGGCGAGGACGAGCTGCCGGCACCAACCCTCTTCGAGCTTGGAAAGGAGTTGAGGGAGCTGGATGTTGAGTCAATTTTCGAAGATGTGCTGAAGAACTTTAAGAGACTTTACCTTGATGCCGAGCTCGTTCATGCAGATCTGAGCGAATACAACATCATGTATCTGGATAGGACTTACTTCATAGACATGGGACAGGCTGTGGTTATCAGGCACCCGATGGCTGAAAGCTGGCTCGTGAGAGACGTTAGAAATATTGTAAGGTTTTTCAACAAGTTCGGTGTAAAGGCTGATGCTGATGAAATTTTAAGGGAGATAAAGGGTGATTAGAATGAACGTTATCGAGATTGAGGTTCCAGAGGACAGAATTGGCGTGTTAATCGGGAAGGAAGGAGAGATAAGAAAACTCATTGAAGAAAGGACAGGATGCAAATTGAAGATAAGCGGTAGGTACGGGTCTGTTAAGATTGAATGTGGTGATGCCATAGGTTTCATGAAGGCCAGAGATGTCGTAACCGCCATTGCGCACGGCTTTTCACCTGATGTCGCTCTGAAACTTCTTGATGACGATTTTCTTGTGCTGGAGGTTATTGACCTGTCCAGTATGGTTTCCGATAACTCCATGAGGAGAATAAAGGGCAGAATTATAGGAAAGGAAGGAAAAATGAGAAAGCAAATTGAAGATATGCTAAATGTGAACGTTTCTGTGCGGGACAAATACGTTGCAATTATAGGGGAGGCGGAAAATGTCGGTGCTGCCAGAGAGGCGCTGATGATGCTTATTGACGGTGCACAGCACTCAACAGTTATAAAGTTCATGGAGAAAAAGAGGAGAGATTTGAAGTCGAGGAGCCTTGATTGGATATGAGCTGGCTGATTATAACGGAGAAGGACAATACGGCCAGGAGAATTGCGTCAATTCTTTTCAAAGATGTTAAAAAGCTGAAAAAAGGTAGAGTCACATACTACCACTCCCCATCAGGCGATGCCTACGTCGTGGGTCTGAAGGGCCATATTGTTGAGCTTGATTTCCCGAAAGAACTAAACAACTGGTCTAAAACTCCTTTAGAAAAGCTGCTTGATGTGAAATTTGTCAGGAAAATTAAAGAGAAGACGATATCTTCGATTCTGAAGGATCTTGCAAAAGATGCGAGTAGAGTAACGATCGCCACCGACTACGACCGGGAGGGTGAGCTCATAGGTGTTGAGGCTCTTGAGATGGTTAAAAAGGTAAATCCGAACGTTAAAGTTGATAGGGTGAAGTACAGTGCCGTAACCGAGCAGGAGATTAAAGCAGCCTTTTCAAAACCCGTAACCGTGGACTTCAACCTTGCAAATGCTGCTCTGGCTAGGCAGAAGATAGACCTGATATGGGGGGCAACCCTGACAAGGCTGGTTTCGGTCCATTCGGGAAGAATGGGAAAGGACTTTCTGAGTGTTGGAAGGGTGCAGACACCAACTTTGAGACTGATTGTTGATCGAGAGCTTGAAATTCAGGGCTTCAAGCCTGAAAAGTACTATGAAATATTTGCCGAGTTTGATGGTTTTGTTGCAAGGCATCCTGAGAGATACAGCAACAGAGAGGAGGCAGAAAAGGTATTTTCAGCTATCGGTGAAATGGCTGAGGTAAAATCCTTCAGCAGGAGGAAAGTTGAAGAGGCGAAACCCATACCCTTTAACACTACTGAGTTTCTCAGAGAAGCATCTAAGTTCATGTCTCCCCATAAGGCCATGTCCATTGCAGAAACACTGTATATGAACGGTTACATCAGCTATCCGAGGACAGACAATACTGTTTATCCGAAAACGCTTAATATTATCGGAATTGTCAAATCTCTCGCTGCAGTTTTTCCAGAGGCGGACGTGGTTCTCAGACAGGAGAAGATTATCCCGTCAAGGGGCAGAAGGGAGACGAAAGACCATCCGCCCATCTATCCTACGGGTGTGGCCTCAAAGAATGAGCTTTCAAAGGACGAATGGAGAATTTACGAGCTTGTTGTTAGGCGTTTTCTGGCAACACTCGCTCCAAAAGCCGTCTGGGATGTACGAAAAGCGGATCTGGAGAGCAACGGCGTCAGGTTCGTGGCAAACGGCAGAACCCTTCTCGAGAAGGGATGGAGAGAGATATACATATACTCTAAGGTCGAGGAAACGTCCCTTCCCTTGCTTAAAAAAGGTGAGATACTGAAAATACATAAAAAGAGGCTTGAAGAGAAGGAGACAAAACCTCCGCATCGATTTTCCGCATCGTCCCTTATAAAGGCAATGGAAAGGCTGAATCTCGGAACAAAGTCAACCAGGCATGAGATAATACAGAAGCTGATGAGCAGAGGGTACATACACGGAAACCCGTTCAGGCCGAGTGAAACTGCCTTATCGGTGATAAACGTCCTGAAAGAAACTGCGGAGACCATAACACTGCCCGATATGACCGCAAAGCTTGAAGAAGAGATGGACATGATTGCAGAAGGAAAGAAAAATGAACTGGAGGTCGTTCAGGACTCAAAGAACATGTTAAGGCAGATTCTCGATACCATCGATTACGGAAAGCTCAGTAGAGAGCTGAAGGAGGGAATAAAGAAAGATAAGGTTTTGGGAAAGTGTCCAGAATGCGAAGGAGAACTTGTTTTAAGAAAATCAAAGGCAAAAAAGAGATTTATCGGCTGCAGCAACTATCCTGATTGTACCTTCACACTTCCTCTCCCTCAAAACGGAACCCTCTACGTCACTTCAAAACTTTGCAGAGAGCACGGAATTAAAGAGGTCAAAATCAGAACGAAGAAGGGTTACTGGAATCTCGGCTGCCCTTACTGCAATTATCTCAGATGGAAGGAAAATTCTGGCTGACTGTTAATGTTAATCCTTCTATCTGCCATCAAAAAGCGACTGAAACAGAACACAGAGTTTGAGATGCGAAAGCTGTGGAAAACATTCGGGCGGAAACACTAATCCAGATTCTTTCTAAAAACTTCGAGAAGCTCATCAATCGTTTCGACAACCCTGATACCGGATTCGGTGAGTCTGTAAAAGTTCCCGTCTTTTACCACAAGGCCAAATTTCAGCAGAACCTTGAGATGCCTGTCCAGAATACTCGGATTTAGCTTGGTTTCAAACATTATCTGGGAAAATCTTTTCGGCTCTTTTTCGAGACAGTAGAGTATGTCGCTCATGCCCTTCCTGCCAATAAACTTGAGCACGTCCTTTACACTTGGTTCCGTATTTCTCACGTCACTGGCCTCTACTATCTCCGACACACAGTGATGTAATCCTGAACCCTTCTTAAATTTATCTTTTTGTTTGATAATTATTTTTGAGGAATTACAATTGTGTTAGTGGGCAAACTCCTTATACCTTCAGAGTTACCTAAAAAACATGAAAGCCGGTTCGATAGCATCAAATCCCAGCAAACTTAAAATCATGAATCTTCTGGTTAAGAAAGGGCTTTCAAAGGAAAAAATCGTAAAGTCTACAAGAATACCTGAAAATCTTGTAAACGGTATTCTGGACGAACTCATGAAGGACGGCTTTGTAGCGGAAAAGGATGGAGTTTATTCTGCAACAGAAGAGGGCAAAAAAGCCCTTAAGAGCTTGAAGGTTTGAGATGTTAAGGGAAAGGGAAGAGGGTAGCGAAAAAGTATTCGTCCTGAGAGACATAGTTGAGATAAGGATTCCGAAAAATGTGTACCGTAAGCTTGAGAGGAGATACTCGAAGGAGTATATAATATCTTACTGCGAAACAAAGAGGATTCTAAACAGAGTTACCGGACGGGAGCTTGTTTTTGTCACAAAGGAAAGTGGAATTCCGCTTCTCGGCCATTCAGCGTTTGGCATAATTGATAGGGGAACAAATTTGCTTCAAATAAGGTGCATATCAGGTTGCAACCTGAATTGTATTTTCTGCAGCGTTGATGAAGGCAGGATGAGCAGAACTAGGAAAACCGACTACTTGGTCGATCCTGACTACATGCTTGAAGAGATTGAGAAGGCTGTTGAATTTAAAGGTGGTGGTGTGGAGCTGCATTTGGATGGCCAGGGTGAGCCGACGCTGTATCCATACTTTGAATATTTTGTGGAGAGAGCGAGCAGGATTAACGGAGTGGAGGTGATATCTCTGCAAACAAATGGAACTTTACTCAACGAAAGCAGAATATCGGCTATTGAGGATTATGTTACGAGAGTAAACCTGTCATTAAGCTCGCTGGATGGAAAAGTTGCGAAGAAGCTCCATGGGCCGTATAACGTTGAGAAGGTCATGGAAGTGGCTGAGATGATTGTGAACAGCAAAATGGATCTACTCATCGCACCGGTCTGGGTTCCGGGGTATAATGATAAAGAAATTCCAGGGATTATAGAATTTGCACTCGAAATAGGGGCCGGGAAGAGGTATCCGCCACTCGGAATTCAGAAGTACATTCCCTACAGGTTTGGAAGGAAAGCAGGGAAGAGCATACCATTCAGGGAGTTTTACGCAAGGCTTAAAGAATATGAGAGGGAGTACGGAATTAAGCTGATTCTGAAACCGGAAGACTTTGGTATGGAGAGGAGGAGAAAAATCCCATGCCCGTTTAAGAAGGGAGAAAGAGAAAGGGCGAGAATTATGGCTGAAGGTAGGCTGGTTGGTGAGAAGCTCTGCGTCTCGAGAAATAGAAGCGTAGCGGTGATGAGCGACAAAAAAGTTGGGGATGTGGTTGAATTTGAGGTGGTGAGTACGAAGGACGGAATTGTTGTGGGTGTGGAGAGATGAAGGCTCTGGTCTCGTCAAGTGTAAAGGAAGGGCTGGAGCAACCGGTTTTGGAGCTGAAGAGAATGGGATTTGAAATACTTGCCACCGATGGAACTGCAGATTACCTTGAAGAGAGGGGTGTGGAGGTCAGAAGACTTTCCGAGATAACGGGTATTGAAGAGGACGCATGGGTTAAAACCCTCCATCCGAGAATCTATGAGATGATCTTTTCCGGTGAGATAGACGTCGTCGTTGTGATTCCCTACAGATTCGATGAAAGGCCATGCAGGGAAAACATCGACATTGGCGGCATTTCACTGATCAGAGCGGCAGCCAAGGCCGGAATTGGTGTGGCTTACGATCTGGAGAGTTTTAAAAGGCTAATTGATTTTTTAAAGGGTAAAGGTGACGCCCCCTCTGCAGACGCCTTTTATTTCACCTCTGAGTATGACAGGAAGATTGCTGAGTGGCTGGAGGGGAAGGAGAGAGATGAAGCACCTTGAATTCAGAAGGAAGTATGTCAATCAGCTTTTATCTGGTAAGAAGAGAATTACAATCAGAAACTGGACGAATTTAAAAGAGGGAGACGATGTTTTTGTCCACTGTGGCGGGAAGATAATAGGAAAGGCTCACATAAAATCTATCAGACGAAAGAAAGTCTCTGAATTAACAGAAAGGGAGGCCAAGCTTGACGGCTTTAGAAGTCTTGAGGAAATGCTGAACGAGATCAGGAAGTTGGGTTATGGTGATGAGATTTACGTTATAGAATTCGATTTTGAGCCTTTAGAATCCGTAAGTCCCCATAACATGTACTATGGCAGCTCAGATCTGGAAGAAATTGCCAGGAAAAGCCTTGAACACCTTGATCTGAGTGAGAGTGAAAGAAGGATTCTCGAGACTTTTTTGAGATATGGCAGCATCAGGAGGGCTGCGAGAAAGCTTGGGGGAAGCAGGAGGAGGGGAGATGTAAGAAAGGTCCTGAGAGACTGCTATCTCAGGTTGAAGGAGAAGGGGCTGGCTGAGTAGGGAAAGGGTTAATTGCAGGTTGCGGAACTGTTATCATGAAAATTGACGATTTGAAGGTGCATGTAATCTCCCAACCTCTCCGTGAGCCGGTGCGGTTTTCGTGGGAGCCTTTTCCGAGGCCGGTATATGTTTACAGCATTGTTGAGGTTGAAAGTGATGGTTACAGGGGATATTCTGCCATTGAATTCGGACCAGCATACAAGCAGTTCCTTGAAACCACTGTAAAAATGACATTGCAGGTTTTGGGTACGGAAGAGATTGATGAGAGGCTGCTCGAAATCGGAAGCTGGGCAATACAGCGTCTCGGAGCTTTTGAAGTAGCTTTGTGGGATTTGAAGGCTAAGATGGAAGGACTGCCACTTTACAGACTTCTGGGCGGGACGAGAAGGAGAGTAAAGATTTACGCAAGCACTGGAAGACTTTTGAATCCTGAAGATACTTTAAAGCTTGTTGAGAAATACGTGGAGATGGGAATTGATACCGTAAAGCTGAGGTTCAGGAGAGAAAGGATTGAGGACGACCTTGAGGTTTTGAAAGCTGCAGTCAGTGAATTTGGAGATTTGAAGATTGCTGTTGACGCAAATCAGGCCTGGAGCTATACTCCTCCTTACTGGAGCAGAAAGGTGGCTTTGAAGGTTGCAAGAGAGCTGGAAAACTACGATGTGCTCTGGCTTGAAGAACCACTCTGGAAAGACGATGTTGAGGGATACAGATGGCTCAGGGAGAACACCACGGTGGAGATCGCTGGTGGGGAGCTTGAGCATGGCCTTCAGAGGTTCAGAATGCTCATCGAGAATGGAGCTTTTGACATCGTACAGGCAGATGCCGTTTATTCTAACGGGATTGCTGAGTGCAGAAAAGTTGCTGCGGTTGCAGAGGCTTTTGGGATCAGATTCATGCCACACGCATGGGACCCGGGTCTGGGCTGGCTGGCAAATCTGCATCTCGCTGCTTCGCTACCGGAAAAGCTTTGCCCCTATATAGAAACACCTTTTGATCCACTTTGGTGGGATGAGGTGATGTTCGGGGCTCTTAATGGCAGAGTTGAGATTGAGAATGGTTATGCTGTCCTGCCAGAAACTCCGGGTCTTGGACTTGAGCCTGATGAAGAGAAGTTGAGAAAGATGAGGATTTAGCATTCAAAAAATCAGGAAAGCTCTGCGAACCACCTTTTAAGAACCTCAAACTGCTCGTGGGTGTTGATCACGTTGGTGTCCATTGGGCTTTTGAAGAAGAAAGCCATTTCCTTTACCACACCCCTCACACCCCTCTTTTTGGCAAACAGCAGAAATCTGGCAATGTCGAGAATCAGCGGTGAGGCAACGATGGCATCTATGGCATCCCAGATGAAGTAGAACTTCATCAGTCTGCCCAAGAAGCCCCTGAAATGGATAAAATCGAAGGCAGTTTTGTTGTCAACGAGACTTGGGAAGAACTGTATTTCGGTTATGCTGTATGGTGAGTATCCAAGCATTTTCTCCAGAACCTTGTCTTTGCTGAGAACCTTGCTCTCCTTGTTATCCCTAGCAGACAGAACCTTACCGTCATAATCGCCAAGAATGTTGTAACTCATCCATCCAACAACCTCCATGTTCCTGTAGGCGAACATTGGGGCGAGAGTGGTCTTGACAAGAGTCTCGCCAGTTTTACCGTCGTTACCTGCGTGCGGAACCCCGTTCTCTTCAGCGAGCTGCTTAAGTGCTGGTATTGAGGAGCCAGCACTTGGCGTGAAGTTCGCGTAGGGCAGTTTTAGCTTCAAAGCAGCGTAGGCGTAGAGCATGCTTGCAGAGGCAAACTCCTTCCTGTCTTCATCAATCATCCTTTCGAATCCGTCAATAGTGCCATGGTACTCCTCGTTGAAGTTCGGCAACGGTTCTGTGGAGGCAACGTTTATCACCACCGTTTCATCATCTGCAAATTTTTTTATGTCCTCGATTATTCTGTCCGCTATCTCTCTCAGGGTCATCCCCTCGTCCTCCAGAGTGCTGATTTTCCCGAGCCCCTCAATACCGCTTCCGCAGTTCAAAGCTGTGCCCCTCTCAGCCACGATGTTCTCAAGTTCGTCCTTCACTGAATCGAGAATATCCCTCTCAAAGTGTCTGTTCAGCTCCCAGTGCTCCTTTGCAGCTTCATACGCATTTTCCATGGTTCTTATTTCATGCCCGCCAAACTCGAATGAAAAGGGAGCGTACCTTTCAATTCCATTAAACGGAGGGAGTTCCGAAACGAGACCTGTCTTTGGAGCAACACCTTTTTGAATGGCCATCGCTCCTGCCATTGCTGTTGTTGAAACTATACCATAAGCACCGATTAGCCAAATTCTCATGAGCCATCACCTCCAGAAATCGATGATAGTTAATCTCTTTCTGACTCACGAAATAAAAAATTTCTCTAAAAGTACTTTTTTGCTGTTTCAAGAGCCCTTGCCACTATATTTACAGCACTCTCGACATCCTTTAAATCCACGACCTCTACCGGACTGTGTATGTATCTGGCAGGCACACTGACAACTCCAGCAGGAATTCCGGCCTTTGTGAGGTGAATGGCCGTAGCATCTGTCGTTCCACCCTCCGCCACCTCGAGCTGATAAGGTATGTTGTACTCATCAGCCGTCTCCGTAAGCCAGCGCAAAACTTTTGGTGATGCAATCAACCCCCTGCCCGAAGCATCGACAATGGTTATTGCAGCTCCCTTCCCGAGCTTTACATCCATATGTGCAGACTCACTGCCAGGAAAGTCTGCTGCTACGCAACTGTCCACTGCAATGGCGGCATCAGGCTCGATTGCAAATGCAGAAGTTCTTGCCCCCTTCAAACCTACCTCCTCCTGCACGGTTGCCACCGCATGAATCGTGATGTCAGCACTGGCCCTTCTAACAGCTTCAATCATCACAGCCACTCCCACTCTGTTGTCAAACGCCTTTCCTGTGATTCTACCGTTAGAAAGCTCCACAACCTCTCTGTCCAAAGCAACTGGCGTTCCAACATTTATTCCCATTTCCAGAACCTCGTCCTTGCTGCTCGCCCCCACATCAACGAACATGTCCTTGATCTCGATGCCCTTCTTCCTCTCCTCATCCTTCATGAGGTGAGGGGGTTTGCAGCCGATAACACCGTAAACCTTTTTTTTGCCGTAAAGAACGACTCTCTGTGCCAGAGCAATCTGTGAAAACCATCCGCCAATTGGAGCAACCCTGATGAAGCCCTTATCATCAATGTACTTGACAACAAAGCCTATCTCGTCAATGTGGGCTGCAACCATCACTTCCGGACTTCCACCATTCTTCGTGCAAATTACGTTTCCCATTGAATCCACTTTTATCTCGTCGGCCCAATCCTCCATCTCGGACGTTATGATCTCTCTTATCTCATCCTCAAACCCGCTAATTCCGTGGGCATTACTCAGTTTCGCAATCAACTCCTTCAGAAAACCACCCCACAAATTTATTCGAGAACAGCATGTCTTGCCTCAAGATCGCTCTCGGTAAGATGCTTTTGCATCATGATCTCCGCCACGAGAGCATCCAGAAATATCATTGCGGTGAGTTCAAACATCGTGCCGAGGGGGGCAAGCTGAGACAGCGCCTCATCCCTCTCAGACTTCATTTTGCCCTTTATCAGCACCACGATATCTGACATCTTTGCCAGACTTGAGTTTTTGTTTCCGGTTATTGCTACGAGCTTTGATCCTATGTCCTTGGCTTTTTTGCTGATGTTTACAACAGATGTAGTCTCTCCACTTCCGGATATTGCTATGAGCGTATCATCACTTCTTATTCTCGGTGTAACTGCCTCTCCCACAACATAGACAGAGTAACCAAGATGCATTAACCGCATGGCAAAGGCCCTCGCTATATAACCACTTCTACCCGCACCTATGACGAAAATGGCGTTTGACGTATCAATCAGTCTGATGGTCTCTTCGACCTTATGCAGTTCTATATGGTCTTTGAGATTCTTGATGTGTTCTGAGACAACATCAAGAAACCTTATCAGAGTCTCGCCCACCATAATCCCTGCATATTTTATCTTCATTCTGTTTTTAATACTAACTATATCACAGCCATGTTGACAACAACTTCGGCAATGTCTGCTGAGTAGCTTGCAATTCTCGAAATACTGTCAATCATCGATTTGAGGTTTACAGCCTCCTCCACATCGGCGGTGAGGACCTTGCTGTAGATTTTTTTCTCAAGTTCCTCAATTTCGTCAAATTCTTCCAGTACCACCTCAGCAAGCTCTATTTCGTTTTCAAGAAATGCAACAACAGCAGTTCTAAGCATTTCCAGATCGGCATCAACGAACTCACAGAGAAACTCAACCGGCTTTCCAAGATCGAGAAGGTTCTCTGCCATATTTGCACCGTGGTCTGCAACTCTCTCAAGAGCCCTGACAACCGTTCTGTATTCCTGAAGCTTTTCAACCGGCAGTTCAAGTTCTGAAGCGACATCGGCATAAATGTTGGCCAGTTTCAGTTGTCTCAGAAGCAAAAAGTGCAGCCTGTCAACCTCCTTTTCCCTTGCGATTATTGAGTTGCAGAGATATCTGTCAAATTTTCTGAGGGCCGAGCAAAAATCGGAAACCATACCGATGCATGTGTTCCCCATCCTTCTCATTATGTATTCTGTTTTCAATCTCGAGTTATCAAGAAATATCTCCAGCATAATTTCCTTCCCCGTATCCTCAACGATTTCCGTGCCCATCAGAATATCTGATGCCCTCACCACTGCTGATCTCTGCTCTTCATTGTAAACCTTGATTTTTATTGAATCCGTCCCGGCCAGATAGTAGGAAATTATCCTCCTGATAAGCGATTCATGTTTTAAATTCTTAGCATCAATAAAAATTGACTTTCTTTTAAGACCGAATTTTTTGGGATATATGGTAATAAAATTCTTTCCAATGCTCAGCAGAACTTCAGTTCCCGGCTCAATGCTGTTCTCCTTTACCCACTTCTTTGGCAGGGTCAGGATGTAGCTGCTTTTACCACTGAAAAACACCTTTCTGCTTTCGAGCATAGTATATAGTCAAAATGGAGATATATATCTATTTTGTTTTTCATACTGAAATGAAAAAGGATATATACATAAAATCTTACAGCCGCTATGGCTCTTGATGTACTCATTGCAGCAGCGGCTGTTGTGGGTTTTTACGTTGCTTGGAATATAGGCGCCAACGATGCTGCGAACTCAATGGCAACTTCGTATGGCAGCAGAGCCCTGACTCTGAAGCAAATTATAATAGTCGCATCAATTCTCGAATTCACAGGAGCAGCCTTTTTTGGAAAAAAGGTCACACACACGATCGCAAAGGGCATAGTTCCTATCGAGCTTCTGGATCACAACCTGGTTGTGTATGGTGCACTTGCAGCTCTGCTTTCTGCAGGATTCTGGATAACAATTTCCACGTACTACAATTTGCCAATCTCGACAACCCACTCAATCGTTGGAGCCATGCTGGGCTTTGGTCTTGCAGCGGTATCACAGGGCAATTTAACTCTTGATAGCATCAAGTGGGGCGTTTTGCTGAAAGTCGTTTTAAGCTGGATAATATCTCCACTTCTGGGTGCTGCTCTTGCATATTTGGTATTCATGATCATTAGGTATGCACTCCTTGAGAGATACAGTAGCGAGAGTGTGGAGCACGTTTTCAGGTATCTGCAGGTGCTGACAGCATGTTACATGGCTTTTGCTCACGGAAGCAACGATGTGGCCAATGCAACAGGACCAATAGCAGCGATTATGGGGTACAGCGGAGAGGTACCCTTCTGGGTTCTGCTTTTTGGAGGTATCGGGATCGCCATTGGTATAGCCACCTGGGGATACAGGGTGATTGAAACCGTTGGAAAAAACATAACCGAGCTTACGTATACAAGGGGCTTCTCGGCTGAGTTTGCCACTGCAACAACGGTTCTGCTCGCATCAAGCTATGGAATGCCCATCTCGACAACCCACACTCTGGTGGGGAGTGTAATTGGTGTGGGTCTTGCAGGTGGCCTGGCGAGTGTGAACAAGAAAATCGTGCAAAAAATTATATTCTCATGGATTGTAACTTTGCCTGTGGCAGCAGGAATGACAATAAGCCTTTACACGATGATGGTGGTGTTTGCATGAAGTTCTTCAGGTCCGTGGGAGAGGTTTTTGGATACTCTCCCTTCAGGTCTCTTGCACAGCATGCAAGGATGTGCGGAAGAGCTGTGGGTCTGCTTCAGCAGCAGTTCGAAGCGCTGAAAAGAGAAGATTATGAAGAAGTTGAAGAACTGAGAGATGAAATTGATGAGCTCGAACACCATGCAGATGGGATTAAAGAGGAAATAAGGGGTAATGTGACCAAGTCTCTTATGCTACCAATTGATCGGCATGATCTGCTTGAGTTCCTGAAAGTTCAGGATGATATTGTAAACAACTGCGAACATGTCGGACATATGCTTACTTTTAGAAGGATCAAGGCACCGAAAGACGTATGGGACGAATTTTCTGTGCTTCTTTCCAAACTTATGGAAATTGTAAATCATTATGAGGAGATGGTTGAAAGCATCGGCCAGCTCATAGAAACGTCTTTCAGCAAGAAGGAAGTGAAAAAAGCCCTCGATTTTGTTCCGATAATAGAACAGCTTGAACACGAGTGTGATCTGATTCAGATCGGCCTTCACAACAGACTTTTCAACATGGATGATGCGGAGCCTCTGGACATTCAGTTGATGGTTACATGGGTCGTGCATCTGGGTTATGTGGCAAATGCTGCAGCCGCCGCATCCGACAGATTCAGGATAATGATTCTTGGTCGGTAGTCTCCTCGGTGTAATAATTGTAAATCGCAGTAACAAGTCCCGCAATCATCGGTGCGATAAAGAACCCGCTTATCCCACCAACCAGCCCACCACCCAGGAACGCCAGCATCAGAACAAGCGGGTGGATTCTTGATGTGTATCCAACGAAGTACGGTCTCAGAATTAGCTCTGGCACTATGTAGAGAAAAATCACTCCTATTATGAGGAATGTCAAACCTCTGCCGACATCAACAAGCAGCAGATAGAGTGAGACAGGGAGGATGATCATCCACTCCGCAAAGATTGGAATCAGTGCTGCAAGGAACATGAGTCCGGAAAGGAGTGGAGCAAACGGTACATTGAAGTAGAGGAAGAATGGGAGACTGACAAGTCCAATGGACATCGCAACGATGAAGTTTCCAAACCAGAGAGATTCAAACGTCTCATCTATTTCCTTTATGAATTTTTTCAGCTCCTCTCTGCTTTCGGGCGGGACTATGTTGATTGTTCTGTCCACGAACCTTTCCATGTCTGCGAGGGAGTAAAAGCAGACCACAATGGAGATGAAGAAGTTAAGAATTAGCAGCGTTGCCTTCTTGGTTATCTCAACTGCCGATGGCTGTACTGAACTCTGGAGGATTGAGAAAATGTTGGAAACAATCCAGCTCACGTACTCCCTGCCCTCCTGGACTCCAAACTTTTTCAGCAAGTCGATGAGTCCGGACTCGATGACCTTGTAGTGGGTGATCAGATATATGGCCTGATTTACGCCCTGAAAAATGCCGTAAAATATTAGAATCGAAATTGGAACAACAACAGCGGTCGTTGCTATTAAAGAAGACTTGATTTTTCCTATTCTGTCAAATCTACGCTTTATTGGTTTTGCAACATAAGCAAAAACAACACCCATAACTATTCCATCGAGCAGAGGGAGGAAGAAGTAGAACGTCAGGAAGAGGATGGCCAGAATGGATGCCAGCAGAACTATAGTCCAGATTTTATTCATGACCTTACTTATTCATCCTCTTTATGTAACTAACGGTTTTTCGAAATATGGCGTTGAGAGTCTGAATCTCATATTCTCTCGTTTTGGCTCTTCCGAGTATCCTTCTGAAGACGACCATTGTCCTCCTCACTCTGTGAGGCGGGTACTGAATCATCTCAAGCAGATTTTCAAGATTTTTCAGGAAAATCTCCACGTCCCTTGCAGTGGCAAGTTTCTCCTCTGGATGGGTTTGAGTTTGTCTGAGGAAGTACAGCACAACGGCAGCAGCATGGCTCACATTCATAACGGGATACTCTTCACTGGTGGGAACTCTTACGACGGAATGGCAGAACGCAAGCTCATCATTATACAGACCGTAATCTTCCCGCCCAAACAGCACAGCGACCTTATCAGTGCCTTTTACCAGTTCCTGAACGTCTTCGGGGGAAAGAATTGTTTTCCTAAGGTACTTGTAATCTCCACCCTCAACACCCGTGGTCCCTATAACGAGATTCATCCGGGAGAGGAAGCTTCGAAGGTCGTCAACCTGTATTGCGCTCTCCAGCACGTCTTTAGCGTGGGAGGCGGTATGATAGCTGGCTTCGGTAACATTGCATTTGTACAGGCACAGATTTCCAATACCGTAATTCTTTACGAGTCTTGCCATGAAACCGATGTTTTCCGGAATTTTCAGCTCTACAAGGACAACGTAAACCTTCATTCTTCAATGTACTTCTCAATTGTTTCAAGTATTTTCTTTCTTGTAAATGGCTTTTCAATGATTTCCAGCGCACCGGATTCAAGCAACTCGCGCCCCCTTTTCTTGGCGTAGGCGGTGATTCCGACAATTTTTGCTTCGGGATCAAACTTCAAAATTTCCTTTGTCGCCTCTACCCCGTCCATTACCGGCATCGCTATGTCCATCAGAACAACATCGGGCTTGAATGCCTTGTACAATCTCACAGCTTCCTTTCCATTTGTTGCGGTGATTATGCTGTAGCGGTCTCCCAGCATAAGCTGTATCGCTTCAAGAACCGCTGCATCGTCCTCAACGACCATTACTCTGTGTTTCGTTTTCATCATCCGTCAGCTCCCCATGAGAAATTCGATCACATATCTGTTAAACTCTTCGGGATTCTCAAGTTTCGCCAGATGAGCAGAATTTTTCACTTCTCTCAACTCAGCATCGGGAATAAGGTTTGCGATCTCCCTCCCCAGGGCAGGCGGTGTTGTAACATCGAACTCTGCAACGATCACGAGAGTCGGCACCTCAATTTTGGGGAGCAACTCCTCGTAATTGACCTTTCCGAGTTCTGCAGTGGCCATTGTGTAGAACTTCTTATCGTTCTTTCTCAGAATAGTTCTGACCATATCCTTGAGATCCTCTCTTTCCTGGTGGATGGACATATCAGCAATAAAGTCTGCAATCTGGCTCATATCGGGACTGGCCTCAAGCAGTTTAATCCTCTGTTCGAACATTGCTCTTCCGGCCTCGGGAAGTTTGTGGAGGGTGTTGGCCAGAATCAGTTTCTTAACCCTATCGGGATATTTCCTGTAGAACTCCATGCACACGATTCCACCCATTGAAAGACCGAGGAGGTTCGCCCTTTCGATGCCGAGATGGTCCATCAGGTTTTTCACATCTTCTACAAAGTCCTCAACATTGACACTGTCGGGCACGTCCGACATTCCAAATCCTCTCAGATCAAGCGCAATTACTCTGAAATGTTTTGAGAGGTCATCGTACTGAAAGGTCCACCCCTCTATGCAATCCCCAAGTCCATGTATTAAGATCAACGCCTCACCCTCTCCAGTTTCGAAATATCTGAGCTTCAGACCATCCGAGTCAAAAAATCCAAATCTCATGGAAAAATTAACGTCGCTCTTTATTAAAAACTTACTTCTACCAAAACTAATAAATATGAAAAATTTGATTTCAGATAATGAGAAATTATAGATGGGTAGTTCTGGTGATGTACATTTTTGCAGGAATCATCTCGCAGATAATGTGGATAACGTTTTCACCCATACTTCCCATCGTGGAGAGGATTTACAGCATCGGTGAAGCAGAGGTCGGAATGCTCTCGGCAGTGTATCCGCTGGTTTTCATAGTTTTTGCATTACCTGTGGGCTGGTATGTTGACAAAAGCGGGTTCAGGAAGGCAGTTCTGACTGGAAGTGCATTTTTCGCTGTTTCAGGATTTTTGAGGGCT
Organism: Archaeoglobus neptunius; assembly: GCF_016757965.1. Taxonomy (NCBI): domain Archaea; kingdom Methanobacteriati; phylum Methanobacteriota; class Archaeoglobi; order Archaeoglobales; family Archaeoglobaceae; genus Archaeoglobus; species Archaeoglobus neptunius. The sequence continues at coordinate 107,766 of NZ_JAEKIW010000002.1, forward strand.
TTTGCGAGTTCGTTCACAGCTCTTCTGGCTTTTCAGACACTCGGTGCGGTTGGTCAGCCTTTCATTTTCAACAGCATTTCCAAACTCGTTAAAAGCTGGTTCCCGGAAGAGGAAGCAGGGCTTGCCACGGGACTTGGAAGCATATCCCTTTTCATTGGCACCATCATAGGACTTGGCGCAACTCCCGCTCTAACCGTTGCTTTTGGATTCAGGAACATGCTTCTGGTGTACGCCCTTGCTGCCACCTTCATTTTGGTACTGTTTTATCTGTTTGGGAAAGAGTCCGGGATGGTTGAAGAAGAAGAGTACAGGTTCAGGGAGTACGTTGAGGTTCTGAAGAATAGAAATGTCCTGATTCTTTCGTTAATAGCCTTCATAGGCGTTGGTATCTTTACGGCATATCTTACCTGGGTGGAGCCCGTGATGGAGGAGCATGGGTTAAGCGTGGAAACCGCTGGTATTACTGCCTCCGCTTTGCTTTTGGGTGGGATTGCTGGAAGCATAGTGATTCCGGCAGCTTCAGATAAGGTGGGAAGGAGAAAGCCATTTCTCTATGTTTGCTTTGTACTCTCAGCATTGCTGTTTTACGTCCACACTCTCGCTTCAGGGATGACAGAACTGGCCATTTTGCTTTTTGTACTCGGCTTCTTTTTCATATCTGCTCTTCCGCTTTCCCTGGATTTATCAGCAACGTCTGTGGGGGAGAAATATGCCGGTACCGCCAACTCATCTCTCTGGTTGCTCTCGCAAATAGGATCTGTGGTCCTTATTGTTGAGTTTGAAAGTTTGGCATCTGCTTTTAACTGGAACTCCACACTCCTGCTCTCTTCAGCACTGTTCCTGCTTTCCCTTGCACTGACAGCACTGATAAAGGAGTGATTAAAAGGTGAATGCAACCTTAATTGCCTGCGTTTCGCGCTTATTGAGTGCTGTCCACAGTGCTTTTTTGTACTCTTCAATTTTGAACCTGTGGGTCAGCAGGGTTGAGAGAGCAATCTTGCCCAGCATTTCCAGTGCCAGTTCAAATGTATCCCTCTTTTCGCCGTCAATCTCCTCTACGCCGCAGCCGAAAGTCCCCACAATCTCGAGCTCCTTTGCGAAAACAGGGGCCCAGTCAACACTCATCCTGGCTACCGTTCCAGCTATCACGACTCTTCCGAGCGGTTTTGCAATTCTGAGTGCAGTATCAACGCTTTCAGGCGAGCCAACACACTCGAAAACCACGTCCACACCGCCGTCAACGAACATCGGTTTGTCTCTTGGGGGTTGATAGACTCTCCCTCCTGTAATCTCTGCAATCTCTCCGAGAATGTTTTTTGTTATAACCATATCTGCTCCGAACCTTTTTGCAATCTCAGCCTGCCTCTCGCTAACGTCTATTCCGATTATCTCTCCCCTGTACCCGAAGTATCTCAGGGCGGCGATTGTACAGATTCCGATAATTCCGCAACCAACCACAGCGACTCTCTGCCCATCGTCGGGAAAATTTCTGAGGACTGAGTGAATTCCAATGGTGAGTGGCTCGGCAAAGACCGCATTTTCATCTGGAATGCTCTTGGGAACTCTGACGAGCTGGGATTTGTGAGCCACAAAGTACTCTGCCCAGCCACCTGCTGTATCCCTGCAGATTCCCGTAAATATTCCCGGCGCAATTCTTCCCCTGTCTGTATTAACGCAGACTGCAAAGTCTCCCCTTCTGCACGGATCGCAGTCTTCAAACCCCCTCACCCTGCAGTTCAGTGCAGGATTGAGAACGACTCTTTCACCCTCTCCAACCTCAGCTTTTTCTCCAGCACTCTCAACGATTCCAACAACCTCATGGCCCGGGATTATGGGGAAGGAGGTCAGGGGGAAGAGATAAAAGCTCTCTGAAAGAGTTATGATTCTCAGGTCAGAGCCGCATATTCCCGACAGTTTTGTCCTCACCTTCACCCAGTCCTCCCCGGGAAGCCCCGGTTCCGGATACTCACGATGAAATTTCAGCATTGAGAGCGGTCCGTAGTAGGCGCTTCTGGAAATTTTCGAGAGAGCAAGTGTTAAGGCGGCTTTCAGCAGACTGAACTCAATTACTATTGCCCTCATTTTACCTCCGGAGGATTGCAGCCTTCAAGCCAGACCATTGAAAGCATAACGAGCTCTGGCGGCGTCAGGTTTTTCTCCTGAGATATCTTCACGTCCAGCAACGCTGGTTTGTCTGAACTCTCGGCCTTATCGAGTGCTGAAGCGAGATCTTCGGGCTCCTCAACTCTCTGTCCGTACCATCCCATGGACTCTGCAACTTTGGCGTAGTTAATGTCGCTGAAATCAACTCCTATGAATCTCTCTCCAAATCCCATTTTCTGGGAACCCTTTATCATGCCCCAGCATCCGTCATTCATCACGATTGCCGTAATTTTCACGCCTTCCCTGCTTGCCGTTTCAAGTTCCTCCATCGTCAGACCGAATGCACCATCGCCGGTGATAAGGTAGACAGGTTTGTCGGGGTTCGCAAGCTTTGCACCTATGGCGAAAGGCAGACCGGTTCCAAGATGGCCCGAATCTGCAGCCCACAGGAAAGTATTTGGCTCGTAGATTCTGTTCAGGTAATAGGCCCAGACAGCGGTGTTTCCGCCGTCGATACATGAGATTGCGTTTCTGGGATAGAAGTCTCTTATCTCCTTTATTGCCCTCAATGGATGCATTGGCCTTTCGTTACTTTCGGCAAGGGATAGAAATCCGCTTAGCCACTCTTCCTGCATCTTTTTGTAGTCTTTAAGCCTGTCAGCAGGCCTCCTTCTTTCGCCCATCTCTTTCACAGCCTTCAGCATAAGTCTCAGGGTCTCTCTGGCATCACCGACAATTCCCATATCCACCGGCCGGTTAAGTGCAATCATCTCCGGATCGATGTCTATCTGAATCGTTTTCTGGACGTCAGGATCGCCCCAGGCGGGCGGTTTTCCCCAGAAATCCATGTCGCCCATTTTACTCCCAACGACCAGAACGACATCAGCATCATTCTGGGCTGCGATTGCAGCCGGACAGGAGGGGAGAATGCAGAGCGGATGGTCTTCAGGTATGGATCCTCTGCCACTCATTGTGGTGGTAACAACAGCTCCCAGGTATTCTGCAAGCTCTCTGAGCTCATTCCAGGCTTTAGACCTCAGCACACCAGATCCGGCATGTATCAGAGGAATATCTGCATTGTACAGCATCTCGGCAGCTTTCTCAACGAGATCAGGGTTTCCAACTGGTGGTTTTATCGGCCTGTATCTCTCGGGAGGATAAATCTTGGCAAAACTCTCTTCCTGACCGTTGTACAGTACGTCTGAGGGTAAATCAAGATGAACGGGCCCCGGTCTGCCCGATGTTGCAATCCTGAACGCTCTCTGTATGAGTTCCGGTATTCTTTCCCAGTGAGAAACAACAGCGTTCCACTTGGTTATTGGCCTGAAAAGATGGTATTGATCCAGAGCCTGCATCGATCCGTGGTCAGGATAGCTCTTCCAGGTCTGATTTTGGGCCGTAAGAACAATCATTGGGACGCTGTCTGCATAAGCCGGGTAGACACCCGGAACCAGATCTGCCCCACCAGGTCCGATTGTTCCCACGCAGACACCCGGCTCTCCCGTCACCCTTGCGTACGCATCAGCCATACTCGCAGCAGCCTGTTCATGCCTGCAATTCACAAACTTCATTCCGTTCTTCTCTCCCACTCTCTTTATGGCGTCCAGAAAAGTAAGGAGTTGCCCTCCAGGGACACCAAAAATGTATCTGACCTTCTCCTTGAGTAAGCACCTTACCAGCAGTTCTCCGCCAGATATTGCAGCCATCAAATCACCTCTAATGATTTTTGATTAAAATTTTAAAAACTTAACGAAATATGAAATGTTTGGCAGTAATTTTACAACTCAGTCGCAACAAAAATATCAGAGGCGCTGGTTTCTATTGCTTGCATATCATATCTCTGGCCGCCGATTCTTCCAGAGCTATTTTTTCTTGAACCCCTCCGCTCATGATCTCCATCCACTTTTGGGTTTTGTTTGCTGAGAAAAATATAATTTTGGGGAAAGATCCGGTTTGTTCAACCAAAAGGCTTATATAGAAATTCCTATCCACCAATATTTGCAAAAGGGAGGTGAGTGGGATGGCCACGCTGCAGGGGACTCCGGTATTGATACTGAAGGAGGGAACCCAGAGAACTGTTGGTAGAGATGCTCAGAGGATGAATATTACGGCTGCCAGAGTAATTGCCGAGGCTGTAAGAAGTACTCTCGGGCCAAAGGGAATGGATAAGATGCTTGTCGACAGCCTCGGAGATGTGGTCATAACCAATGACGGTGTTACAATTCTCAAAGAAATTGATGTGGAGCACCCGGCGGCCAAAATGATAATAGAGGTTGCAAAGACTCAGGACAACGAGGTTGGAGATGGTACCACAACGGCGGTGGTTCTGGCTGGAGAGCTGCTGAAAAAGGCTGAGGAGCTGCTCGATCAGGATATCCATCCAACCGTCATAGCCAGAGGTTACAGGCTCGCTGCATCCAAAGCAGTTGAGATTCTGGAGAACATCGCAATGGACATTGATGTGGAGGATGTTGAAACCCTCAAGAAGATTGCAGCCACTGCAATAACCGGAAAGCACTCAGAGTATGCTCTTGAGCACCTCGCAGGTCTCGTGGTTGAGGCGGTGAAGAGAGTTGCGGAGAAGGTTGATGACAAATACAAGATTGACGAGGACAACATAAAGATCGAGAAGAGGCAGGGAGGAAGTGTCGCTGACACCAAGCTGGTCAACGGCATCGTAATTGACAAAGAGGTAGTCCATGCTGGAATGCCCAAGAGGATCAGGGATGCCAAGATCGCAGTTCTGAAGGCTGCACTTGAGGTTAAGGAGACTGAGACAGATGCGGAGATCAGAATCACCGATCCCGATCAGCTAATGAAGTTTATCGAGCAGGAGGAGAAGATGCTCAGGGACATGGTGGACAAGATTGCTGCAGCGGGAGCGAATGTCGTATTCTGCCAGAAGGGTATCGATGACCTCGCACAGTACTACCTTGCGAAGGCAGGAATTCTTGCAGTTAGAAGGGTAAAGCAGAGCGATATTGAGAAGATCGCAAAGGCAACTGGAGCAAAGATTCTGACAGATCTCAGAGAGATCACAAGCGAGGATCTCGGATATGCAGAACTCGTCGAGGAAAGAAAGGTCGGTGATGAGAAAATGGTGTTCATCGAGGGCTGCAAGAACCCGAAGGCCGTTACACTGCTCGTCAGAGGTGGTAGCGAGCACGTGGTTGATGAGGTGGAGAGGAGCCTGAACGATGCCATAAAAGTCGTCAAGACTGCCCTTGAGAGCGGCAAGGTTGTGGCAGGTGGCGGCGCTCCTGAGATCGAGGTCTCTCTGAGACTGAAGGAGTGGGCCCCATCACTTGGCGGAAGGGAGCAGCTTGCCGCCGAAGCATTTGCTTCAGCTATGGAGACCATTCCGAGAGCTCTTGCGGAGAACTCAGGCTTGGATCCGATTGACATCCTGGTGGAGCTCAGAAGAGCGCACGAAGAGGGCAAGAAGACCTACGGAGTAGACGTCTTCAGCGGCAAGGTCGTTGACATGAAGGAGGTCGGCGTCCTTGAGCCTCTGAGGATCAAGACACAGGCAATCGCCAGCGCCACTGAGGTAGCAATAATGATCCTGAGGATTGATGATGTCATTGCTGCCAAGGGACTTGAGAGCAAGGAAGGGCCAGAGGGCGAGACGGGTGGAGATGAGGACTCTGAAGAATAAAACTTTAACTTTTTTCTTTCAACCATTTGAAAAACTCTTCAAAAGCCCTTCTTCTGTGTGAAACCTTGTTTTTTTCCCCGGTTTCCATTTCCGCAAAGGTTTTGTCCCCATAAAGGAAGATGGGATCGTATCCAAACCCCTTCGTGCCTCTGGCGCTATCGGCAATCTCCCCGTCGACTTTTCCCGTGAAAACGTGCGCCTTTTCTCCATCCCAGTAGGCCACAACGGCCATGAAATAGGCCTTTCTATCTTTCACACCGTCCATCAACTTCAGGATTCCCTCATTACCTATGGTCTTGAATACGTAGCTTGAATAGGGTCCGGGAAATCCTTTTAAAGCTTCAACAAAGAGCCCGCTATCTTCTATGACAAACTCCCCCTCGATCTTCTCCGCAAGCATCCGGGCGCTAAGTTTTGCAATTTCTTCGAGGGAGTTTCCCTGGGGTTCAACGTATTTCATCTTCATCCATTTTACCTGAATTCCGTACATCTCCGCTATCCTTTCTACTTCTCTGAACTTTCCCTCGTTGGAGGTTATGAAGTACATGGTGCTTTTGTTTCTGTGTGGGATAAAAACGATTTGGGGAAAATGCTAAATATCATCCAGTTGCATTTGTTATATGCCAACACAATCTGCTCTCGAAGCATTAGCTATTCTAAGAGATCCATCCACCTTTCAGTGGTATGTGATAACACTTCTGCTGGTTGTGATTTACATGTACGCTTCTGAACTCTCTGCGGGGAACTACAGGACGGTTTTTGCGGCCCTTGCTTTCTGGGGGATGGACTGGTTCAACGAGATATGGAACGCTCTGGTGTTTCACTTCACCAATTACGCTGCACTGTGGATGGCTCCCGGAAAAACGGCCTATCTGATCCTGATAGGCCTGAACGTCGAGATTTCGATGATGTTTGCCATTATGGGAATTGCATCTACCAAGCTACTGCCTGAGGATAGAGGTGCAAAGGTTTTTGGAATCCCGAACAGAATTTTTTACGCCATTATGCTTTCAGCAGCCTGCGTATTCGTTGAAGTATTGCTGAACGCTGCCAGTGTACTCGTGTGGGAGTACTGGTGGTGGAGCGCCAGAATGCCAGTTCTTATATTCTTCATCGGCTACCTGCCGTTCTTTCTCGTTGCATACCGGGTTTACGACATGAAATCAGTGAGAAAGCAGGCACTCACAGCTTTTGGAATTCTGGGGTTCGATTTCGCTCTCTTCGCAATATCTGGGGGCGTTCTGGGTTGGATTTAGCGGGGGGCAGAATGAGTATGAGTCAGATTTATGGGTTATACCCGTAAAAGGAGAAAAAACTTAAATAATGTGAATGTTCTCATCAGGTATGAAGAAAATTTTACTAGAAGAGGACGAGATTCCGAAACACTGGTACAACATACTTCCCGATTTGCCCGAGCCACTTCCTCCTCCTCTGCATCCAGCCACTCAGGAACCGGTAAAACCTGAGGACCTTGAACCCATTTTCCCCAGAGGTCTGATAGAGCAGGAGATGAGTGGCGAAAGATGGGTGAAAATTCCAGAGGAGGTTAGAGAAATATATAAAATCTGGAGGCCCACACCACTGATCCGGGCTGAGAGGCTTGAAAAAGCTCTGAAAACACCGGCAAGAATTTACTTCAAGTATGAGGGAGTAAGCCCACCGGGGAGCCACAAACCAAATACTGCCGTTGCGCAGGCTTATTATAACTCTAAAGAAGGTGTGGAGAGACTTACAACCGAGACAGGGGCTGGACAGTGGGGATCCGCACTGTGCTTCGCAACCAAACTCTTTGAGATGGACTGCACGGTCTACATGGTAAGGGTGAGTTTCACGCAGAAACCGTACAGAAGGGTTATGATGGAAACATGGGGAGGGGAGGTAATCCCATCTCCAAGCGAAAGAACGGAGATCGGTAGGAAGATACTGGCTGAAAATCCGGACAGCCCCGGGAGTCTGGGTATTGCGATTAGCGAGGCCATAGAGGATGCAGCAAAGAATGAAAACACAAAGTACAGCCTCGGAAGCGTTCTGAATCATGTTCTTCTTCATCAGACCGTCATAGGGCTTGAAACTAAAAGACAGCTTGAAATTGCAGGCGAAAAGCCTGATGTGCTTATTGGATGTGTTGGTGGCGGGAGCAACTTCGCTGGACTGGCATATCCATTTGTAAACGATGCAAAGAACGGAGATCTCGAGATTATTGCAGTCGAGCCAGCAGCATGCCCGACATTAACTGGCGGGGAATACAAGTACGACTACGGAGATGTGGCCGGGCTCACACCGCTGCTCAAAATGTACACCCTTGGACACGACTTCATTCCACCCCCCATTCATGCAGGTGGGTTGAGATATCATGGAGACACACCTACACTTTGCATGCTGGTTAAACACGGCATTATCAGGGCAAAAGCCGTCAAGCAGATCCCCACCTTCGAGGCAGGGGTGCTGTTTGCAAGAACCGAGGGTATAATCCCGGCCCCAGAAACAAATCACGCTGTTAGGGCTGCAATAGATGAGGCATTGAAGGCAAAGGAGAGTAATGAAGAGAAGGTGATAGTTTTCGGGTTTAGTGGACACGGTATGCTGGATTTACAGGCCTACGACGATTATCTAACCGGAAAGCTGTCGGATACCTGATTCGACTGTTTTAATTTTTTGGGAAAATAGCCCAGATTTGAATTTACACATGTAAATTAAAATAGGTAAGGCGGAAGACCAACAGGACAAAGTTAACCCTGACTGTGGATAAAAATCTGTATAGGTGTCGGTTTTTCTCGAAACACAGCTTGGGTAGTATCTGACAGTTCTGAAAAACGGAATACGGAAAATACGGCATGGACCGGTGGGGATTTGAACCCCAGGCCTTCGCCATGCCAAGGCGACGCTCTACCAGACTGAGCTACCGGCCCCTGTTTGGATAGGTTCAGTTGGGATTATAAAGCTTACCTTAGTCCAGCTCCTTAACATCAACCCTCCAGTAGGCACTGACCAGAGCTGCAGCTTTAGGGTTCTTGAAGCCCTTTAACAGCCTGAAATCTTTCGGATAACCTATGAATGGGTCAATACTCTTGACCTCAGGGTTCACGACCCATATTTTAAGTCCTGTCCTCTTTGCATCCTCCGAATACTTTTTGAAAAACTTCAGAAATGGTCCGAGCTCCTTTTCCGTTGGCACCACCACCACATACTCGCCGTCCACCTTTTCAACCATATCCAGATGATGCTCGATATCCTCATAAACATCATCGATCGTTGAGTAAAAAACAAAGTACTTCCTGTTACCCTTGCTGTAAACCCTCATGTAGTTTCCTCTAACGCTGTACCCATCAAAGAATCTGTCCGTGGTTTCCTGCATTGCGGCGATACTTTCAAGGTAGGATTTGGATATCACGTATTCAAAGTAGGCTACCTCGAAATCCTCCCTTTCAGGTTTTTCTGTGTGGGGGTGGTAGAAAAAAATATCTTCTATTTTCACCTTCTCTGAGAAATGGAGACTTTTCAGACTTATCGGACAATCAATAAGACTGCAGGTAACCTCTTCAATAAGATCCAGTTTTGAATCAACGAGTTCCGGGCCGAGAATCTTTAGAGCGGCTCTTATGGCCTTTCTTCTAACTTCCTCCTCCGTTACAACTTTTCTGCTCTCAAGCATTCTGGATAACTCCTCAACAATCTTTACATCCATAATTCGAAATTTCCTTTACGGAGATATAACCCTTTCGAGGTTTTCAATCGGCTTTCAACGGATCCACTCCAATGTTGAAAACATCAGTTGGATTAAATTCGCCTGTGGATTTTATGGTGAGGTAAACGTGCTTGGTCTCGCTTTGGTTGATCGTTTGAAACTCCCACCAGTAAACGTTTCCCGACGTGCCATTTGTATCAAAATCACCGGTCATGGAAATTATGGACAGGTTGTCGGGCTTTATCCAGTACACCCTGACGTTCGAAACATCTTCAACCGCATGTATGTTGAGCAATATCGCGTCTCCGTTCATTGAGAGGGTTGCCGTAACATTTCTTGGTGTGAGTGGGGGCTGGCAGGAGAGCTTTAGGCTTGCCATGTAATTTACACCGTTGCTCTCAACAGCGGTGACGTTAACGGTGTAATTCCCTTGGGATAACACGGTTGAATAATCAAAAAGCTTCCAGAAAGATGGTGATGAGGGATCTGTTGTGTTGACGTTCATAGTTCCGCTTTCAGCCAGAGAGCCATTTTCGAAGTATATCCGAATGTTTGCCGATGAGATGTCGTGAGACCCTATGGGATCTGTTGTGTTTGCATAAATCCTGACGGGCCCCCCAGAAAGACATTCGGAAGAATAAACAGTGGCAACTTTAACGTAAGTGGTGGTGTTGAAGGTGACATTGGAGTCATAGGTTGCAGACTGAAACACGAAAATATCGTTGGTGCTGGGGTTGTCGATTCTCAGGATTACGTATTCCCCTCGATTAAAGGTGACGGGTGTGTTGAGTGGTATGGTAAGGGTGTAGAGGGCAGGCGAGGTCGTCATGGAAACCCGGGATATGTTTGTGCCTATCACTTCCGAGTTGACACCATCTGTCTTTATCACAGAGACTGCAATCTGGTTTGTTGCAGTTGCAGAAGAGTTCATCCACAGATTCACGAAAACCCTCCCGTAAATCCTGAAGGTTGCGGCGAATGGTGGAGATTGATACCACGACTCTATCGTCGAGGCTTCAACAGCCGTGATTCCCTGAACGGCCTTAGATGTGTTCATGACCGAGTCTGGGTGTAGATAAAACTGCTTTTGTTCAGTTGGCGGTTGTGGTGTGGAGGTTGACATGCTAACATCATCGTTGATGTCGGGCGAAGAGATGCTGGAAAAGTTGAGTGTTGTGATATCCGTCTCCCCAAGAGGGGCAGTTGAGGGAACCACTTTGGAGACGTTGATGTAGCCAATCCCGTAGGGCAGGAAAATGTCCGGAACCCCGTCTCCATTTGCGTCTTCGTTAACCGTGTCCCAGACGCCATCTCCATCCGAATCCTCTGCTACAAGGTTCGATCCGTTGTAGAGTCTCGTCGCCCATCCCTTGGTTGATGAAGTGATGGTTACATCAAACCTTCCCGCTGCGAAGTAGTTTGCTGAGGTGAAGTTGTAGTAAACCTCCGATCCGGAAGGTGCGGTTTTTTGCTGATCCGGTTCAACTGTGAATGCCACAACGTAGAAGTATATCCATTTTGCATCGTTTGTTGAGTTCTGATCGTTTGGCAAGTTCGTTCTAAACTCGACCCTGTATTTTCCGTAGGGAAGAGAAGACAGGTTAAGGGGGAAAGAAACTGTGGAGGTCTCGTTATGTGGTACGGAAAGGTTGACATAGGTCGTGTTCTGATAGCTGTATCCCCCACCAACCCTCGTAACGTTGAATGTCACCTCAAGGTTCTCGGCATCAACCAAGCCAAAAAGCGCAGCAGTTGCGTTGAAGTAAACAACACCTGCAGTGGATGGGTTGTACTTTGTGTTGTTTGACGGTGAATCTATGGATAGAATGCCCGCATCGAAAAGCTTTGACTTTCCGTCGTTGATCTGGTTCAGCATGTCAGCGTAGTCGTACCCGAGGCCCCAGATTATTGGTATTACGAGCTTTTCGCCGGGAGCGAGAGATGAAAAATCCCAAGCAAGAGCTGTTGCTGCATCTCCAATATAACTGTTGGAGTTAGTAAGAAAATCAAATGCTATTTTATCCCAGAGAAAACGATACCAGTCAACATCATGCTGCGAGCTTGAGATGTAAGAGCTGTAACCACCATATTGAATGTCTCCCGGTGGAGCGTTGGCATCGTATCCGTAAACGATGTCACTGGCCGGATCATAGTATGCATTGTCGCCGGTGTAACTGCCTCTGAAATTCCAGTCCATCCCCTGAAAGAATCTCAGGTTTCTGGCAGTTCTGCTTCCTACGTTTTCGATATAGTACACAGTTGCAAACCAGCGGTTGTTATCTCTGATAATGACTTTCTGGGTAATATTAAGCTGAACGTTCCTCCATGTGGGGGTTTGCATTTCTGTCACAATGACGCTTTCAAGTTCCCCATCCGGCACTGTATTCAGGATAGTATCCTCTCTTGAAATATGATATATAGTATCATCTCCCAGATCTCCCCCACTATATGGATTGCCAAACTGTCTTTCTCTATTTCTCACCTGAAACTTAATCGCAATCTTCGACCCCGCATCTATATCTATGTTGTTTCCATATCCGTTATCCCCTGTTCTCCCAGCATGATCGTAAGTTGCGATTGTTGCAGAATCGTCCCCCTGAGAATATGGAAAAACGATGGCCGAAATCTGTCCCGCACCATTGTTGGCAAGCTCTATTGCTATGGATCTGTTTGGCTGGGGAGGTGTCAGAGAAATGTTGTATCCGTAAACTGGATCGTCATAAAAATACAGGGTATCGTTTTTCACGTACCACCTCAGGTCTCCTTCAAGTTCTCCAGTGGTCCTGTTCACGTGGAGGGTATTTACGATCTTCCTGCCGTCATCTCTAACGATTTCCTTTACACTGTAACCTTCCGGTATCTTTACGCTGAACCTGTACCAGATATCATGCTTGTTGGAAACCACAACTCTGATCAGGTCTTTTTTTATCGTCTCACTACGAATTTCTGTGTTTAAAATATCCTGCGAAAGGTTGAATTTCTTCAGGTTTTCCTCTGTTGCCGGAAACTCCACCTCTAATATCTTTTTGGATTTCTCTGATTTTTCAGCCGTCGCAATCTGAAGTCCGCCCCAGTTACCGATCTCCTTTACGACGATGACTTTTTTAACCGGATCAAAGGCCACGACCCTCTTTACCTTGTGTTCCGTTATTGCAACCCTTTTAACAGCGTTTCCACACCTAAGCACAATTTCACCGACTTTTTTAGACTTTACCGGTATCACAAAGCTCCCGTTCTCAAGTATGTTTGCTTTGCCCTTTACCTTTCCAAGGATGTAATAAACGAAATGCGGTTTGATATAGTGCCATTCCACCGTACCGATAACTGCCGAGCCGTTGAAGGTGGCGTTGATTGTGTAGCTGTCCACAACAAAGCTGGTGTTAAATCCGTCAATATGCACCGCATACTTCCCAACCTTTTCAGCCAGAAACCAGGCCACGAAGAACCTGCCATGTTTTGAAAAGTTTAGCTCCACTGTTGTGTTGGACGGAGTGACAACAGATGCGCTTGATGGGAGGAAGTTTGAGCGTATGAAAACGGATTTGTTCAGAAAGTAAACTTTCTTTACCCAAACACGCTTCTCTTCGGCCATACTGAAGTTGATAACTTTTCTGGAATTGCCGCATTCTAAAACGGCTGTGTAGTTTCCGGGTGCAAGATGCAGAGGAATACTGAAATTTTCCCGCACAAATCCTTTATAGGAGAAGTTTTCGCCAGTTATCGTGTATTTTGCCACCGGTTTTGTAAAGTAACCTCTCACCCACCCCCTTATCATGTTACCTTCAAATTTTGCAGAGATGTCACAGAAGTCAACTGTAAACCGTTTGACAATTCCGTCCACGTATACAGTGTAGTTCCCAAGTACAACATCCTTTCTCAGATCAAATTTTGCAATATAGGTACCGTTCCTGTCCTCAAACATGAGTTTAAGCTTTTTTCCCTGCGCATCAATAAGAAAAGCCTTTTTCGGCTTGAAGTTGGTTTTAACAGAGACTGTATCGTTAACAAAGTAAATCCCCCCTACATCCACAGCCCTTCTTGCTGCTTCAATCCTCACACTTCTTTCTGCAGCCAGACCGAATGCTTCAGCTTTTATGTGCAAAACTCCTGTTACGTTTGAAAAACTGAGTTTAAAGCTTCCGTTTATTTCTTCGTGTTTCGCCCTTTCCCCTTTAAACCAGTATGTTAAACTGGCCTTTGTTGGGGCACCATCCACCAGGACTCTGCCCACAATCACCGCCGTTCCGTTACCGGTCGTGATACTGTCAATGGCTATCTCCACCTTTGATCTCACATTTAACTTTTTAACGGCATTTCCACATTTCAGAATGATCTTGTGGATCCCGGGATTCAAAGGGATTTCAAAACTTCCATTTTCAACCACAATGCTGTTGGGAACACCATCAATGTCAAATTCCAGCTGTTCTGGAGGCACGAAGTAATAGCTAATGTTTCCCACTATTTTCCCGTTTTTGTACTCAGCATTGATGCTGTAGCTGTCAACGAAAAATTCGGCAGTTTCATTGTCCGTAACCACGAGATACTTTCCCAAAACCACGTCCTTTTTCAATTCGAGTATTGCGGTGTATTCTCCATGTTTGCCCTTGAATTTTAGCTTCATGACTTTTCCTGCCGGATTGACGATGTACGCCTTTTCGGGCATAAAATTAAGCTTAACTAAAATTGTATCTCCAGGAAAGTAGACTGTACTGTTTCTGATATCTTCTCCGAACTCCATGCCATCAGCTATTGTTAAAATCAGAAGACTTAAACAGAGTACTGCAACAAGACCGCCAACTCTCATCCGCCGTTACTTCTGAGTAATTACATTTTATTAAACTTACCGGATTACCATAATAATCATGAAAACATAAATCAAAAAAGTATTTTTTAACTGGGAAATCAAAAGGTGAAATATGTCTTTGAGGTTAAGAACGCCATCGAGAATACACATCACGCTAATTGACTTAAATGGGAGTTTGGGGAGGATTGATGGAGGGGTTGGTTTAGCTTTAAACGAACCTTACATCCAGATCACAGCAAAGGAGAGTGAAGATGTGATTATCAAAGGTGTGTCAACAAACATCGAGAGGTTCAGACTATCAGCGAGTAAAATGGCGGAGTTTTGCGGGAAAGGGTTAGAAATTGAGGTTCTGTCAGATTATGAATCACATGTGGGGCTGGGAAGTGGAACACAGATCAGCCTTGCTGTTGGCAGAGCCTACAGTGAAATTTACAGTTTGGGTCTCACAACCAGACAGATTGCGGAGATAATGGGGAGGGGTGGGACATCAGGTATAGGTGTGGCCGTTTTTGACCATGGAGGGTTGGTGGTTGACGGAGGACATTCGATGAAGGAGAAGAAGAGCTTTTTGCCATCCTCAGCAAGCAAGGCGAAACCCGCACCGGTGATTGCCCGTCTCGATTTTCCAGAGTGGGACGTGATTCTGGCAGTGCCGAATCTAAAGGGATTTTTTGGGGAAGAGGAGGTTAACCTCTTCCAGAAATGCTGCCCGGTACCGCTTGAAGAGGTCAGGGAGCTTTGTCATTTAATTCTGATGAAAATGCTTCCGGCGGTGGTTGAAGCCGACCTTGATGAATTTGGCAGAGCCATCGGAAGGATACAGGAACTTGGATTCAAGAAAGCGGAGGTAAGCCAGTACGGAGATCTTATTAAAGGATGTCTTTCTCTGGGTGATTGTGTGGGCATGAGTTCAACCGGACCAGCTGTTTACGCCGTGACTGACACGAATGCAAAGGTGCTTTCGAGAGACATCGAGAGCTATTTTAGGGAGAGGGGATTTGAATGCTCGGTGTATATCACGAAAGGCAGAAACAGGGGGGTTGAGATTGAGGTATAATCTGTGGTTCGGGGTTTACGATAGGGGAATGGTTAAAAAAAGCCCCAGTCTTGAGGATTCATTTCTCAATGCCGCCAATGAGGAACCTCTCCCATTTAGTGTAGCGGAACTGGGCAGAGAGGTGTTTGGTTCTGAATACTACACTGTTTTGAGGAAAACAGCCTTGAGTGTGGCAGAAAAACTTGTTGAGGATGAACTCAGAAGGGAGGACAAGTACGTCATTGCTCTCGTCAAGGCCCTTGAGGAAGTGGAAGAGTCCATAAACATGCTCAGCGAGAAACTCGAGGATATTGAGTCAGTTAGAGATTCTGAACTGTTAAATGAGTTCAAAAGCAAGATTGAAGAGCTTAAAAGGCTGAGAAATTCCATTGAAAGTGAGATTGAGGAGATAATGGGGAAAATTGCACCAAATCTCGTGGAAATAGCCGGTGCGAAGGTTGCTGCAAAGCTTCTGGAAAGGGCGGGAAGTATGGAAAGGCTTGTAAGGTTGCCAGCGAGCAAAATTCAGGTTATAGGTGCAGAGAAGAGTCTTTACAAGGCTTTTGCCAGAATGAAAAGGGGTAAGAAAGCCAAAATACCAAAGCATGGAGTTATATTCCTTCATCCATTCATCAGAACTCTGCCGAAGTCCAAAAGAGGAAAGATGGCGAGGTTTCTGGCTGCAAAAATAGCAATAGCTGCCAAAATTGATTATTTCCGGGGTGAGCTTGATGAGAACCTTTACGAGAGTATCAGGAAACGATACGAGGAGTTGAGAAGGAAATGAAAAAGTTGATGAGAAATGTGTATTTAATTGATGAAATGCTTGTTACGAAAAGTGGCTATGGAAGCCACTACGGTGAGAGGGTTTTTGACGGATTCAGAGAGTGGATTCCGTGGAGGAGCAAATTGGCAGCAATGATTCTCAAAGGTCATAAAATAGATTTCAGAGGGGATGAAAGGGTTCTTTATCTTGGGGCCGCAAGTGGTACCACCATCAGCCATCTTGCGGATATTCTCGATGAAGGAATAATCTATGGCGTTGAGTACTCTGCAAAGCCTTTTGAGAAGTTCCTTTCCCTTGCCAGAGAGCGCGACAACATCATTCCATTGCTTTTTGATGCCTCCAGGCCGTGGAAGTACAGCGGTATAGTGGAGAAGGTCGACTTCATCTATCAGGACATCGCCCAGAAGAATCAGATTGAAATTCTCGAGAGCAATGCCAGATTCTTCTTGAAAAAAGGTTGTGAGGTTCTGATAATGGTCAAGGCCAGGAGCATAGATTCAACTGCAGAGCCCGAAGAGGTATTTCAGGAGGTTATAAGCCGTATAAGCAGAAACTTTGAAATCTTAAGGTATGACGACCTCCTGCCTTACCACAAGGATCACATTTTTGTTCACGCTAAAATTTTTTAATCTCTCTGACTTGCCCACTTCGGGATGAATGAACTTGGCATAATGCTGACCGCATCTGGAATGGGTGGTGTTTTCGTAGTTCTATCAATACTTGCGTTTGTCATGTGGGCTATGGGCAGATTTTTTGGGAAAAAAGCAACTTCTGAAGAAAGTGACAATTTCAGCAGCCTGACGGATCTCGAAGTACTGGCGGTGACGGCAGCGATTCTTCAGTATGAGGGTACTTCAGTAGTGGAGGTGCATGGGCCGGAAAACTGGAAGAGACTTGCGAAGATTTATGCCGGGAGGTGGTTGGAGTGAAGTTTTACAGGATCAGAATTGACGGTGCGGATTTCAAGGTTGGGGTTGAGAAGCTGAGGGATGGGGTTTACAGGGTAAAGGTTGGCGAGAAAGAGGCCGAAGTCGTTGTTGAGGATGTTTATGAGAGGGCAGAAACGATCTCAGAAAGACGTGAGCCGGTAACACCATCGGCAGGGCCTTCTGAGGTAAGAGAGGAGTTGAAGGATGCTGTAACTTCTATGCTGCCCGGTGTCGTTCTGAAAATACTCGTTAAGTCCGGTGACAGGGTTAAGGCGGGTGATCCGATAGTAATAATAGAATCTATGAAAATGGAGAATGAAATAGTCAGTCCGAAGGATGGTGTCGTTTCAGAAATTTTGGTAAAGGAAGGGCAGAGAATAGAGGCGGGTGACATCCTTGCGGTGATCAGATGATTGAGAACCTTCTGATGATTGCCGTAGGGTTGGGCCTTGTTTATCTCGGCATATACAGAAAAATGGAGCCATTACTTCTTGTTCCTATCGGCATAGGCGCAATTCTCGTGAATATACCTGGCGGCGGACTGGGGGAGGAAGGGAGCATTTTTGATTATTTTCTCAGGTACCTTATCCACACCGAAATCGTTCCTCTCCTGATATTTCTTGGTTTGGGGGCTTTGACCGATTTTTCACCTCTTCTGGCCAATCCGAAGACTTTTTTACTTGGTGCAGCCGCTCAAATTGGAATTTTTGCAGCTCTGCTGGCAGCCCTATTTCTTGGCTTTACTCCACAGGAGGCAGCCTCCATAGGGATAATTGGAGGCGCTGACGGCCCGACAACGATTTACACGACAACAATTCTCGCCCCCCATCTACTCGCAGCAACTGCTGTGGCTGCGTACAGCTACATGTCTCTCGTCCCGATAATACAGCCCCCCGTGATTAAAGCTCTGACTTCAAAGGACGAGAGAAGAATAAAGATGAGACAGCTTAGAGTTGTTTCAAAAAAGGAAAAGGTAATATTTCCAATTGCCACCATGCTGGTTACGGGATTTCTGGCTCCGGAGGCCCTGCCACTTGTCGGGATGCTTATGACCGGCAATCTGTTCAGGGAAAGCGGCGTTACTGACAGACTCGCAAAGGGGGCAAGTGAGGAACTGATGAATATTATGACTATAATTCTTGGTCTCAGCATCGGTAGTACAATGAAGGCGGAGAGTTTCCTGACATACAAGACGATACTAATCCTCATGCTCGGAGTCCTGGCCTTTGCTTCAGCCACGGCTGGAGGTGTTTTACTGGCGAAGTTCATGAATCTGTTTTTGAAAGAGAAGATCAACCCGATGATCGGTGCAGCCGGAGTTTCTGCCGTCCCCATGTCTGCGAGAGTTGTGCAAAGGATGGCTATTGAGGAAGACCCCCAGAACCACATCCTGATGCATGCCATGGGGCCAAATGTTGCGGGCGTTATTGGCTCTGCGGTTGCTGCTGGAATTCTGATAAGCATTCTCGGTTAAAGCTGAATTGCAGGAGTGGAAATGATGTGCTCGTATGGCCGAGGTTAAATTTTTAAGAACTTGTGACAATTTTCTTCATGAACTGTCGTTATGATTTGAAAGCCGCTCACCGCAAGTACGGGGACAGTGTATGATGGTCGTACATCCTGAGAACTGTACGGGGTGCATGCGCTGCATGCTCATCTGCTCTTACACCTTCACACGAAAATTCAGCCTCTCTTCAGCAAGAATCAGAGTGACTGACTGCGACATCAAATTTCTTGAGAACTGCAACAGTTGCGGGAAATGTGCGGAGCAGTGCTTTTACTCTGCTCTCAGGGTGGTAAAGTGAGTTTTGGAGTTGCCGGTAAACTGGCCACCATCGATTTGAGCAGCGGTGATATCGAGGTTGAAAATCTCAATCCGGAGCTTGTGAAGAGATATCTGGGTGGATTTGGCCTTTGTGTTAGAATTGCTTATGACCACATCCGTCCCGGAGTTGATCCACTCTCACCCGAAAATCCCGTCATCATAGGTACCGGAGTTCTGGTTGGTACCAACGTTCCGGCAGCGTCGAGAGTTTATACCTTTACAAAGCTGCCTGCTAACAACGCCGTTGGGTGGGGCGGAGGTGGAGGAGTTACGTTCGGCTGCAATCTGAAATTTGCAGGTTATGATTGTCTTGTGATCAGGGGAAAGGCCGAATCGCCCGTCATCATTAAAATTGAGGACGAAAATGTGGAGATATGCAAGGCAGAAGATCTGTGGGGTTTGGGTGTTGGAGAAACGACTGAAAATCTCCGAAGCAGATTCGGGCAGGGTGGGGTATTGTCAATCGGTCAGGCGGGTGAGAATCTTGTTAGATTTTCGATGGCATACATCGACAGACTATCTACTGTTGGGAGGGGAGGAATAGGTGCTGTACTGGGATCTAAAAAGCTGAAAGCGATATTCGTCATGGGCAACGGAGAGATAGGAGTTGCGGATAGGGAAAGATTCAACCGAATTTGCGCGAATTTACTTGAGCGGATGAGGAAGTATCCCCATCTAAAGGAGTGGCAGGAACTCGGACTTTTGAAATCTCTTCCAGCATTGCCGGAAGACGAGTACTTCAGAATCAGAAAAAAGAGAATTGCATGCGTATCATGTCCTGTTGGGGATAAGGACGAAATAGAAATCGATGGAAACAGAATCCATACTACCTCGGTGGTCAATCTTCTGACACCGGTAATGATGGGGATGAAGGACTACAGAAAGGCGATGAAACTCACCGCAATCCTCGACGATTACGGGATGGATATGTTCGAGTTCTTTGGTGTTTTGAGCTTCGCAAAGGAGCTTGAAGAGGAGGGAATAATTGAGCTTGAGGAGAAAATAGATCTTTCATCCTTTGAGTCATTGTCGGGGTGGGCAGAAAGGGTATGTTTAAGGGAAGGAATGGGAAACCTGCTTGCAGAAGGGATTGGTGGGATGGAGAGAAAATTTGGGGAGGCGAAGAACAGTATCAAGGGAATGATGGCATACGTCACTCCCAAAGGACCCCTTGTCTGGGATCTTTTTGGTACCATGGAGCTCGGCCAGGTCATCGATCCCAGAGGCCCTCACGTTGCGGCTCACGGCTCTCCAACCTACTTTGCAAGAAGACCTTCAGAAAGCTTCGTAAAGCATCTCAGACGAATGGGTCTGGATGATGAAAAGATAGGGGAGATTCTGGAGGGAGGTTTGAGGGTTGGTAAGCTTTTGTGCTACTCCAACCTCTGGTTTGTGATCCTTGCATCACTTGGCATCTGTGCGAGAGCTCAGATAAACAGATTTTACAGTGCTGAACTTTGTGCAGAGCTGTATTCTGCTGTGACCGGAATGGAGGTTACGAAAGAGGAAATGATGGGGAGAGCAAAGGAAATCTGGACTTTACTCAAGCTTGCCAACGTCAGAGAGGGTTTCAGGCGAGAACACGACTCTCCACCAGATGACTGGTTTGAGGATGGATTCAGGGATTACGTTACGGGCAAACCTCTTGCCAAAGAGGATGTTGAGAGGATGGTGGATGAGTACTACAGAGAAATGGGATGGGATTTCATGTGAAATAGCATCATTTATCAATCGTCAAGCTCTCAAATCATAAATTACGAAAAATTTTTTAAAATCTCTGCCAATTTTAATCATGATTTGTGAGTGTCACCATTTTAGGAGAGTAAATTTGGATATGCGGAGGTGGTGTGGTGGAGCTGAAATTTGACCCTGAACTATGCTTCAACTGCGACAGCATAGCCTGTTTGATGAAATGTCAGTATTTGAACTACGATCTTGAGTCTGCAAGGGAAGAGAGAGTGAAGATTGCGAAAGGAGATTACAGCAGGGTTCTCGAAGAGTGCAAAACCTGTTATTCATGTGAGGAATACTGTCCCTACGACAATCACCCCTTCTACCGTATTGTGGAGCTGCAGGAGAACTATGGTATTAACCTTGCTCCAAAGCCTATTGCGAAGCAACTCGTCAGAATGTATGGTGCGAAAAAGAAGGACCTTGCTAATATATCGGATGTTGGAGAGAAGGCGCTCTCTCTCTGTCTTTTCCCGGATCTTGTGGATAATGTCAGAAGCAGGATTTTCGAGGGGCTCCCGATCATTTTGGGCAGACAGGTGTTCTGCAATCTGGTTTACCTGCATTTCGCCAACATGTCTGTGATAAAGGAAAGGGCAAAGCAGACAATAGAGAACGTGAAAAAGTACGGTATTGAAGAACTTGTTTGTTTCCATGACGAGTGTTATGGCTTTTTCAATTCATATGCGAGGGCTTACGGTATAGATGTACCGTTCAAAACCGTTCACCTTTATGAGTACCTCTATGACTGGCTTAAGAAGAATGAGGACAGAATACGGAAGCTGAACGTGAAAGTAGCATATCAGCGAAACTGCTCGAACAGACTCAGCCCCGAGACTGACAAGATGCTCGACAGAGTGTTCGAGTTGATCGGGGTGGAAAGGGTTGAAAGGGAGTACGATAGGGAGAACGGAATCTGCTGTGGAGCTGTGTTTGAAATGTGGGGAGAGTACGAACTGGCTGAGAAACTGCAGAAAAATAACATTGAGGACATGGCCAGATCGGGAGCAAGATTTGCAGTGTTCAACTGTCCGATGTGCTATGTGGCACTTGCGGAGAGAGCAGCCAAGGCGGGCTTAATGCCCGTTCTTGTGAGCGATCTGTGCAGGCTGGCAATCGGCGAGATGCCGAAGATCCCGGGGCGTGGTTGAAGTGACTGACGTTTACAGCGAGCTGAAAGGTATTGTTGGTGAAAATTACGTTTCGAAGGAGCCCGAAGAACTCTACATATATTCCTCCGATCCCGGAACGATGCCACCCGTCATGCCGGACTATGTAGTAATGCCGGGCACTACCGAGGAAGTTCAGAAGATCGTAATTCTCGCAAACAGGTACAGAATCCCAGTTGTCCCCATGGGTGGTGCTCTGTCTCTGAGCGGTTTGGTCAGACCGCTTAAGGGAGGGATTGTTGTTGACATGAAGAGGATGGACAGGATAGTGGAGGTCAACGAGAGGGCAAGGTACGCTGTGATCGAGGCGGGAGTTAGCGAGGGGAAGCTCAAGGCGTATCTGAAAAAGAACCATCCCGGTCTACGCCTCTCCACACCGGACGCTCCACCGATTGCAACGGTTACAGCAAATGCGCTCATACATGGCTCGGGGAGGTTATCGCAGATCTATGGTTTTCATTCCGAGATGGTTAACGGTATGGAGGTTGTTCTGCCCACAGGTGATATTTGCAGGGTTGGGTCATGCAGCATCTCGCCCTACTGGTTCTCCCGATCACCACTGCCCGATCTTGCCGGTTTGTTCCTCGGATGGTTTGGCAGAACTGGAATCGTGACAAAGCTGGGAATAAAGCTGTTTCCGAAGCATCGCTACAGGGATGTGATGATCTTTGTCACCGAAAACCCATCTCATGTCAGCGATGTGATATGGAGGGTTACCCACACCGAGATGGCCGAGGACATTACAGTATGGGCTCAGCCGAAACCGGACTGGGCAGAGGGGTTTCAGCACACAACTATTTACATTACAGCAGACAGTGAGGAAGAGCTGGAGTTCAAGAGGAAAATAATCCGCAATGCCCTGAAGGATTACATAAAGCAGAAGGACGGGGGATTTCTGTATCTGACTCCGGGGATGAAGTCAGCATTCCTTGAGGAACCAATGTCACAGCTTGTTAGATTTGCAGACGTCAGAAAGGGTGGAGGATTCGAGTATGTTGGGGCAATTCTGCCGGTTTACCTGTTTGATGAGGCCTACAGGAGAGGACTTGAGATCGTAAAAAGGCTGGGCGTTGACTGGGCGTTCAGCATACGCATTATCGGCCGATCCCACTGCATGATGTTTGCCTATGCATATCCCTTCAACAGGGCCGATGAGGAAGATGTTGAGAGAGCGAAAAAAGCTCTCCACGAAACGAATAAGGCCGTGCTTGAAATGGGGGGAATTCCGTGGAAGGCTGAAGAGCCGGCACAGCAGATGATTCTGGAGAGGATGGATGAAGGGACAAAAATGCTGATGAAAAGGGTGATCGATTTGCTGGATCCGAACGGCATAATGAACCCTGGAAACTGGGAGGTGGAATGATGGAGAAAATAAACTACGCCGAAATCGTTCACCGCTGCTTCAGATGCGGGTACTGCAAGTTCTCATCGGACTACTCGGAGATAAACTGTCCGAGTTACGCAAAGTACAGGTTCGAGACGTACTTTTCCGGTGGAAGGATGTGGCTTATCAGGGCGTGGATGAACGGAAATGTGAAATGGAGCGAACATCTTGGAGAGATAATTTACTCCTGTTCAGCATGCAGAAACTGCGTGGAGCACTGCGTTTTCAAGTTCAGCGAACAGCTTGTTGATGTGTTCATCGCAGCGAGAAGTGACATGGTGGAGAAAGGGCAGGCACCAAAGAAGGTCGTAGAATTCTTCAGAAACCTCGCCAAGTTCGGAAATCCGTGGGGTTATGCGGCGAAGGTGGAGGTTGCGAGAGAATACGTCGGAAATGAGTTCCTGCTGCATGCAGGATGCGTAGCTGCTTATGACGAAAGGGCAAAGATGGCATTGAAGGCGTTAACAGAAATTCTCGATCTTGCCGGTGTGGACTACGGTATGTTCAGTGATGAAACGTGTGAGGGAAATGAGGCTTTGATAATGGGTGAATTTGGGCTATTCGAACATTTAATGGACAAAAACAAACGGAAATTTGAGGAAAGGGGAGTGAGAAAAGTGCTGACCCCTGATCCGCACTCATTCAACGCACTCAGGAACTACTACCGAATGGATGTTCTGCACCACACCCAGTTCCTCTGGAGCTTGATGAAGGATAGAGGGCTGAAAACCTCCAGAATCGACCAGAAAGTCACATACCACGATCCGTGTTTTCTGGGGAGGTGGAATGCAGTTTACGAGGAGCCGAGGAAAATTCTTTCGAAAATTTCGACCCTTTACGAAATGCCCAGGAACCGCAAAAATTCATTCTGTTGTGGAGGCGGAGGAGGAAACTTTTACACAGACTATCTGGGTGGTAAAGAAAGTCCGGCGAGAATCAGGGTCAGGGAGGCTGCTGAAACCGCCGACATCCTGGTTACCGCCTGTCCCGCATGTCTCATGATGCTCGACAACGCTGCGAGGGACGAAAAGGTTGGGGTGGAAGTTAAGGACATCGCCGAAATTTTACTTGAAGCTCTGAAAAGATAAAACCTTATGGAGCTTTCATCGGGGATACTGAGGCAAGTCCCCAACGGTCCTCCTCCTGCAGACCCCTCTGCCCCGATCCCCCTTTATTTTACGTTTTAAAAATCTTGCGGTGTGTTGTCAACCATTTCAAGAAACTCGACCCACCGCGTTCTGCACCCTTTCACAAAACTGAGAATTATATCACCTTCTATCCTTTCGACTCTTGCGAGATGCAGACCAAATCTCTTCAAAACCTTTTCGAGCCTGTAAACCCGAAGTCTTCCGGGGTGTGTAGAGGTGTGCACTTTGACAATTTTTCCCAGATCCCTGAGGGTTGGGAACTCGAGTCCGAGATTCACGAACAGTCTCTCGAAAGCTCTCATGTTAATTTTCCATTCTTTGGCACATTCTATCATTTTATCAACTTTTTCGTTAACATATATTGTTCTGTGATGGAACTTGTACATGGTCGTGAGCGAGCAATGCGTAATTTAAGTTTTGCTGTGGATGGCAAAGTTTTTATTCAATATGCATGGCTGAACATATCGGTGATTGGATGAAGAAGTTGCTAATTGTTGTTGCTGCCGTCATCGTGGCCGGGCTGGTGTGGTATGGTTTAACTCCAAAGGAGAGGGTTTTGACGATATCAACAACAACAAGCCTTTATGACACGGGATTGCTTGAAGATGCGATTGCTCCAGCATTCAAAGAAAAAACAGGAATAACGTTGAGGTTCATTCCAAAGGGAACCGGAGCTGCGATTCAGGATGCAAAGCATGGGCTGGCTGATGCGATAATGGTGCATGCCAGAAGCAAGGAGGTGGAGTTTCTTAAGGAAGGCTACGGTGTGAACAGAAAGGTATTTGCCTACAACTTCTTTGTGATAGTCGGTCCCTCAGATGACCCCGCTGGCATCAGGGGACTCAATCCGATTGACGCCATGAAGAAAATTGCTGAGGCTGGAAGGGAGGGTAAGGCGATATGGGTCTCGAGAGATGATGGTTCGGGAACAAACGTAAAGGAAATATGGTTATGGGAATCAGCAGGTTTTAATTACAAATCGCTCAGAAATGAGAGCTGGTTTAGGGCAACAGGTACGGGAATGGGAAAGACTCTGCTGTACACCAGCAACACAAAGGCCTATACGCTCTCAGATATTGGCACCTATCTTAAATACAGGAAAGACGGGCTGATAAATCTGGAAGCTCTTGTAAACAGGGGAGAGGAGCTGATCAACGTTTACAGCATAATTATAGTTAATCCGGAAAAGTTCAGTAAGGATTACAGTGGAGCGGTCATGCTTGCCAAGTGGTTGACCAGTCAGGAGGGGCAGAAAATAATCGGTCAGTATGGAAAGAAGGAGTATGGTACCCCTCTATTCTATCCGGCGGTTGACGTCCTAAAAAAAGGTAGCGGTACGGCGTTTGAGTGGATAGTGAAGTACGGATTCATCAAGGATGATGGTTATATGACAGAGTGTCCGAAAGACTACAGATATAAATCGGATCTGAGCTTCTTTGAAGTGCCATGGAGCTGATTGTGTCCGGTGTCCAGCAGGCTCTGAAGCTCATCATTACGGCAAATCCTGATGTAGTGGATATTGCGATGAGGTCGATAAGGGTTTCCGGATTTGCAACGGTCTTGGCAACAATATGGGGCCTTCCGATAGGTGTTGCCGTTGGTCTCTACAATTTTCCCGGAAAAACTACCGTGAAAGGACTCTTCAATGCACTTCTGGGTATACCGACTGTTGTGCTCGGCCTCATACTCTATCTGATACTCGCACCTACCGGTCCACTCGGATTTCTCGGCCTGATTTACACGGAAGCTGGAATCAGTCTCGGGCAGGCGGTGCTGATAACCCCAATCATCATTAGCTTTTCTGCCAGCTCTGTTGAGTTCATCGAAAGAGAGATAAGGGAGCTGGCCCTCACTCTGGGAGCAGGCGATATTGAAGCATCGTTTGCTGTAATAAGGGAAGCTTCAAGCGGGATTTTTCTTGCACTGATAGCAGCCTTCAACAGAGCTGTTGCTGAGCTGGGAATTGCAATAATAATTGGAGGGAACGTATTTGTTAAAGGCAGTGCCCTGAACACAAGAGTCCTCACAACTGCGATACAAATGTACACAAGCCGTGGTGAACTTGACATGGCAATCGCACTCGGGATAATTCTTATCTCAATTGTTTTTGCAGTCAACCTGTTCTCGAATCTGCTACAGCGGAAACTGGTGAGAATGTGATTGAACTTGAAGGAATTTCGAAAAAATACGGAGACACCAGAGCTCTTGAGGACATCACCTTGAGAATTGAAAAGGGTGAGATATTCACGATAGTTGGCCACAGTGGAGCAGGCAAAACGACATTACTGAGAATACTCGCTCTTCTTGAAAAGCCGGACAGCGGAAAATATTACTACAAGGGGAAGATCGCTGATAACAACTGCAGGAGGGAAATAACAATGGTATTTCAGAAACCCGTGATGTTCAACAGCAGCGTTTATTCAAATGTGGCGTACGGTTTGAGGATAAGGAAGTCCAGGAAAATTGAAGACAGGGTGAGGACAGCTTTGAAACTTGTAAATCTCGAGGGCTTTGAAAAATACAATGCGAAGAGGCTGTCGGGGGGAGAGCAGCAGAGGGTGGCCATAGCAAGAGCCATTGCGATTGAACCGGAAGTTCTCATAATGGACGAGCCAACGGCAAATCTCGATCTCGTGAATGCAGCAATTGTTGAAAAGGTTATCACGGAAATTGCAAAAAAAGGGACAACTGTTGTTCTTGCAACTCACAATCTGTTTCAGGCAAAAAGACTGTCTGACAGGATTGCCCATATATTTGGCGGGAGGGTGGTTGAAGTCTCAAAGACAGAGGAATTTTTTGAACGCCCCAAGAGCGAGATATCAAGAAGGTTTGTCACCGGTGAGCTTCAATACTAATAAAAATTAAAAATATTTTTATTCACATACGTCAACATAAATGGCCCCGGTCGGACAGACCTCGACGCAGGAACAGCATTCAATACAGTCTTCAGGTCTTACAGGTTCAGATTTTCCGTCATCATCGAATTCATAGACGGATCCGGGGCAGACGCTTATGCACTCTCCGCAACCATCACATTTTTCCTTATCCACTCTGATCTCCACCATTGCACCTATTTGGATGTTTAATTTAAAAAGTTTCTTCTCAGGCAAATACAAAAGCTTTTATCCAAGTCAATCTAAAAATAAATGTGTTCGGTTACCACGAGCTTAAAGACTTCTCTGCGGAGATCGGGGAGTACAGAATTAAAATTGAGAAAGAAGGTGTTTTCTACAGATACATAAGGGAAAACGGTGGAAGAAAGGAGAAGAACGTCTTTACCGATTCAGGAAGACTGATTGTAAATCCTGTTGAGCCTGTAAATCTTCCTAAGGAGATTACCAACTTCCTTCAGATCAGGTTCAGGAAGCCATTTGTTTCAGAACCGAAATCGACGGTTGAGGTTTATGCCACATTTCCGATTGAAATTGCCGTTTTTGTTGCGGCAAAAAAGAGTGTTGGACTTGTTGATGTTTTCTCAATGCAAAGGCCAAAGTACACCCTTTACGGAAACCCGAGAGAGGGTATAATATGCAGGTACTGGGAGAGCGACCTGCATGCGGATGTTCCATCGGTGGACAGGTACAGAGAGGGAGTGATCAGACTGAGGATCGTCAACAGCGACGATGAGTGGATCGAGATAAGCAATGCAGTTTTTGACATCTATGGGATGAAAATATTCTACGACGATGAGATGGTCTGCTCATCAGCATCGGTAAACATACTCTCTCCTAAAGTAGCAGAAACAAGATTCACGAATAAACCCTTGAGGGACAAAATGAAGAAGTCGCTGGAGCTATACACTGCCAGAAGGATATCTATTGCCGGAGTAAAGTTTGTTATGGAGTGGGGACTATGATCGATATTCTGGACTACAGAATCTATCAGGATGTAACGGTCTTTGACCTGATATTTGTAATTCTGGTGATGGCTGTCGCCACCGTATTTGCCAAAATAGTCACAACCAATCTCAGAAGAGCTCTGATTGACAAAATGAAGAGAGATCAGCTTGAACTGATGCTTAAAATAATTTACTTTGGAATAATTATCGTTGCGTTTATCGGAGTGCTTCCCTCCCTTGGACTTGATCTGTCCGGTTTACTGGTGGCTGGAGGGATTGTAGGTATTGTTATTGGTTTTGCGAGCCAGAGCGTTGTAGCAAACCTGGTTTCCGGGATATTTTTGATTTCAGAGAAGCCCATAAAGATAGGGGATCAGATAAGCATTGAGGGTGTTGCTGGCTTTGTGGAGGACGTGAACATTCTTTCAACCATCATCAGAACTTACGATGGATTGTATGTCAGGATTCCAAATGAGAAGGTTTTCACTTCAAGTATAACGAACTATGTTACTCATGTGGCCAGGAGATTTGAGTACTCAATCGGAATACGCTACAGTGATGATGCCGAGAGAGCAGTAGAAATTATTAAAAGACTGATTGATGAACATCCTTTTGCCCTGAAAAACCCGGAGCCACAGGTTTTCGTTGACAGCCTCGGTGACAATTCGGTAAATCTTACGGTGAGAATCTGGGCCCCATCAAATGAATGGTACTCTGTTAAAATGGATCTTCTCTGGAAAATAAAGACCGAGCTTGAAAGAAACGGAATTGAAATCCCATTCCCTCAGAGAGTTGTGTGGTTCGCAAATGAATTGAGGGCTGATTTGGGTGAGGGTGAGGAAAAGAGACGGGAGACTTGAGGAGTTCAGCAGGGAGAAGATAATGAGGACCTGCCAGAGGGCGGGAGCTAGCAGAAGAATTGCTGAAAAGGTGGCACGAGAGGTAGAAAGCAGGATTTATGACGGAATCTCAACTGATGATGTGCTCGAACTCGTCATTGAATCTCTGCTGAAGTACGAGTACTCAAAGGGGGCAAGATACGATCTCAAACGTTCTATTCTTCGTTTGGGTCCAGCGGGCTTCGGTTTTGAGAAATTTGTTGCCAGATTGCTTGAGGAGTATGGATACAGGGTTGAAACAAACGTCGTGGTTGAAGGAAGGTGTGTGAAACAGGAAATAGATGTAATTGCTGAGAACAGAGAGGGCAGGTACATGATTGAATGCAAGTTCCACAACCTGCCCCTATACACGGGGCTTAAAGAGGCGATGTACACCTATGCCAGGTTTCTGGACGTTAAAGACAGAGAGAACTTCACCAGACCGTGGATGGTGACAAACACGAAGTTCTCTGAAGATGCAAAGAAGTATGGGGCCTGCATGGGTATAAAGCTCACAGGCTGGAGTTATCCCGAAGAAAATGGAATAGAACAGCTTCTTGAGTATAAAAATCTTTATCCAATTACCATATTGAGAATAGACAAAGAAACAATAGATTCTGCTGTGAATGCGGGCTTAGTGTTCTGCAGGGATGTTCTGGATGCAAGTGAAAATGAGCTTAAAAGGAAGGGGATCAAAAAGGCTGGAGAACTGATAGAGGCCGCAAGATCATTTCACCGGCAGTAGTTTGGGTACAGACCGTACAGTGAGTCCACTCGTAAGTTTTGGAGTCAGTCCTGCTCCGTTCTTACGGATTCAACGACGATTTTTCCTGCAACGACCTCATCAATGCTGTGAATAACCCCACCAAGATCCTCTATCAGTCTCTTGATCTCGTCAAAATCGAGATCATTACCTAAAATTGTTATTTTTATATTTTCCGTTGCCTGATCTATTTCGGAGAGGTGGATGTTGACCCCATCAACATTGTTGAGCTCGCTCAATCTCAGGGCAAAAACAGTAGTCCTTGGTTCGTGTGGCTTTAAAACATCAAGGACTAACCTTCTCAATCCCTTCACAGTAAAAGCTTATTAGCACCTTATTTAACGTTTTTGCATGTTCGATTTGCATGTCCATTCCGTGTTCAGCGATGGGGAGCTAATCCCTTCAGAGATAGCGAGAAGGATGTTTGCTGCAGGAAATCGTGGATTTGCAATCACGGACCACGCAGATTTCTCCAACATATCCGATATTCTTTCAAAACTGGCGAAAATGAGAGAGTACATTGATTTTTATGATTCCCAGTTTTTGATTGGTGTTGAGATAACGCACGTACCTCCGGAATTAATTGGAAGGGCGGTCGAAGCTGCATGGAAAGAAGGGGCCGATATAGTTGTTGTGCATGGTGAAACTATTGCAGAGCCGGTTAAAGAGGGGACGAATCTTGCAGCACTCAGTGAAGAGGTATCCGTTCTGGCCCATCCTGGAATAATGAGCGAGAGGGAAGCGGAGCTTGCCAGAGAAAACGGAATTCATATTGAAATCAGCACCAGAAAGGGTCACTGCCTATGCAACGGCAGAGTTGCCAGGCTAGCGGAAAAATTCAGATTTCAGCTCGTGATAAACACGGACTCTCACTCTCCGTCAGACATAATCAATGACAGCGGGGCGGCTAAAGTCCTCAGGGGAGCAGGGATTGAGGACTGGAAAAGGGTTCTGGAAAACAACGAGAGGCTTTTCAGGAAGCTTAGAAAATAACCCTCTTTCCGGAATGTCTTTTTATCATATCGTAGGTCATGTAATTCACAATCTGCTCCAGTTTCTCTCTCTCGACACCATCTTCAAAATATTCAAGAGAACCCAAACTTTTTTCGGCGAAATAACCCATCTTCTCAATTGTTCTGGAGATCACCTCGCTCTTTCCGTATTTTTCCTCGTAAATTTGGGGCAGGGTTCGTGATTCAAACTCAGAGTGCTTGTCTTCAAGTATTTTCATGTACTCAAGCATATCATCAACTATCTGGTACGCCAGACCAAGGTTCAGACCATACTGGTAAAGTTTTTCTGCGGCCTTCTTGTCATCACTGACGATTTTACATGCACTTCTTGCGGAGTAGGCAAAAAGTGCGGCAGTCTTTTTCTCTATACACTCGAAATAATCTTTCTCATCGAATGGTTCCTTTATGCTGTAGAAATCGAGCACCTCTCCCTCCGACATCATCATTCCGACCTTGGAAAAATCTCTGATAATCTCTTCTCCGTATTCCGAGGTGAGCTCCACGGATTTTGATATAAGCCAGTCCCCAAGCACAATCGCAAGAGTTATGTCGTATTTCTTGTGCAAGGCATCCTTTTTTCTCCTTTTCTCCGCTCTGTCTATCACGTCATCATGAACAAGACTGGCCGTGTGTATGAGTTCAACAGAGATGGCCAGATTCATAACGTCACCGTAGTCTCCACCGCACAGTTTCCCACATAGGAGTACTATCAGCGGTCTGCTTCGCTTACCACCTGCGGAAATTGCATAAGACAAAGCCCTCTTTATTTTAGGAGCGGCAACTACTGTTTCAATGAATTTGGCAAGATTGTCCTCGAAAATCCTGTACTCCGGCCAGTATTCGATCACTTTTCCAGCTTTATGGATATGAACTTATAACTGTTTCGAGATATTTTCAGACATTTAAATATGCCCCCGAATTTCTCTCAAAAAATGTATGGTTGATATATAATGCCCAGCTCTGTTTGAAAAACTTTAAAAATTTTGGTATGACTGGATGTATGCTCGATTTAATCCTCAAGACAATCTGGCTTCTTCTTCCTGCTTATACTCCCAACAATTTTGCAGTGCTGGTTGGTGGTGGCACTCCAATCGATTTCGGGAAGAACTTTTTTGATGGCAGAAGGATCCTGGGTGACGGAAAGACCTGGAGAGGGTTTGTGGGAGGAATTGCC
Source organism: Archaeoglobus neptunius (assembly GCF_016757965.1). Classification (NCBI taxonomy): domain Archaea; kingdom Methanobacteriati; phylum Methanobacteriota; class Archaeoglobi; order Archaeoglobales; family Archaeoglobaceae; genus Archaeoglobus; species Archaeoglobus neptunius. Next base: position 139,691 of record NZ_JAEKIW010000002.1, read on the forward strand.
GGGGGTGTTCTGACGGCAAACCTTCAGTATGCTGTTGAAACCCTTTTTGCCTTTAAAATTTACAGTTCTTTGCCTTATGCAGAATTTTTCACACTGACCATGCTTCTGGCAGCAGGTTCGATGATCGGTGACTCTGTGGGGAGCTTTTTCAAAAGGAGACTGGGATATGAAAGAGGGGCAAGATTTCTCATCGTCGACCAGCTTACGTTTCTCATCGTAACTTTGTTTATTTCTGCCCTTTACGCTCCCTTCTGGAAGCTTTTTTCGGTGGAGATCATATTGACGGCCATCCTGCTTACCCCTGCACTGCATCTTGGAATAAATTATATTGCCTTCCGCATAGGTTTCAAGGAAGTTCCATGGTGATAGTATGAATGCCGAGAGACTTGTCAGAAGGATGATAGACGTTGGTGCTCTCAGGTTCGGGGATTTCCTGCTCTCATCCGGAAAAAGGAGCAGGGTCTATGTTGATGTCAAGCTGGCATCCACGTTTCCGGATATACTTGAGATGATTGCAGACGGGATTGCGGAGAAGCTGAGCGGTGTGGAATTCGACAGAGTTGCCTGTGTGGAGCTTGGTGGCGTGGCGATTGCAGTTGCCACATCCCTGAAGCTCAAAAAGCCGCTGGTAATATTCAGAAAGGAGGAAAAAAGCTACGGAGTTGGGGGAGACAGGATAGGAGAGATACGGAAAGGAGAGAGAGTCGTTGTGGTGGAAGACGTTATAACCACAGGCAGGTCTGCTCTTTCGGCAGCAAGGAGGGTGGAGAAAAGCGGAGGAGTTGTCGGGGCAATAATAGCGGTGGTTGACAGGGAGGAATCGGGGAGAGAGTTCATGAGTCTTTTAAAGCTCAGCGATTTAATCAAGGCGTATGATTCCTTCGATACCACCAAGTCTTAGCTCTTCAAGCTCTTTTTTACTAAATTTTTGTTCAGGATATAACTCGTAGTTTTCAAACGATTTCAAAATCAGATTGCTCTCAAAGCCCGTCACATCTGCCAGAATTTTTGCTTCCCTCCTGCCAGCCCTCGCCCTGTCGAACTCACGAAGAAAGGTCTCTTCAATGTCAGGGTTAACTTCGAGAAAGCTGTTGTTGAAAGCCAGAGTGCAGCAGAGGTAGTCACCAAGGACGTCACAGAATCTCTCTTTTCTGAGATTTTCGAGCATCGTGAAGTAGGGTTCCCAGATGGCAATTGCCCTCAGCTCAGGTAGGGAGTTTATCATACTCTCCGGAGACCTGAAATACCTTATTTTTCCGTCAATACCGTGCATATCCATATATTTTCTCAGATTACGCTCCATTGTGGAGAACTCGGAGCAACCCCACCACTGTGAGTCCGTTCTGGAGAAAACAAGTCCGCTGCCGTTAAGCGCCACCTTCCGCACTATTGTTACTGTTTTCATCAGTACCCCAAAAAAAGCCTGTGTTATGAATGGCGAGGCGGCAGCATCGACGTATCCGTGAACCAAATCTTTTGTGAGTTCAATGCTGCTGTCGTAAACTCTAATAAAGGCGTTTAGACTCTCAGCAGCGGCAACTACTTTCGGATACTCACTGGCTCGCAGAATTCCGATTCTCAACACGCCTTCAACGGGTTCGGGGGAGTATCTGGTAAGCCAGACCCTGTACGATTTGCCTGATATTTTCTTTCTCACAACCTCTTTTTCGTACTCAAGTGTGGTGAGGATCTCTGAAACCGTAGATTTCGAGAGGTTCAGCCTGTTGTGAATTTCACTCTGCAGAATTCCGTCTTCCCTCACAGATTCGAGCAGTCGCCTTATCCTCTGTTCAGCGTCCACACTTATCATCTGAATTATTGTTTTAAAACATTTTATGCCTTTGAAACGCAATTTTTTAAAAATTTTAAGTGAAAGTTATTGTAAAATGAAGAGGCACATTCACACAACCCTGAACCCCGGAGTTCACAGCATGCTTGTTAGGGCAGCGAGAGAAAGGGGTAAGAATTTGAATGAAATAATTGAGGAGGCAATCGAATTCTATCTGGGGAGCAATTCGAAGAATCCAGATGAGATAGAGATGTTACGTTCGGAGGTTTTCAAGGTCATGGATCTCTGTGTAATAAGCAAGGAGCAGCTTCGAGCAATTGTTGAGGAGGGAATGGAGTCCTCAATTCGCAATAATGCCAATGAGCTGGCCGTTGAGTGGATCACTTCCAAACCGCTTGATAGGGTAACTCTTGAGGAGGCGATTGAAGCGATCAGGAAGATCTGGCTTGTTTGTGACAGAGCAAGGGAGGTGGAGGTTGTTGAAGATGAAGGCGGCATTTCAATATTCTTTTTCTCAAAGATGGCAAGTCTGAAGGTAGATGAGATGTGGGGAAGACAGTTAAAGCACTTTTTCGAGAAACGATATGGTATGGATGTTCTGCTTGAATTAAGGTCTCAGGGCTTCGTTCTTAAAATTCTCAAATGATGTTCATACTCTGTTCACAGAAAGCCGGTCAAGAGTAAAATAAATGTTCATGATTAAAAATTTTATGCGTTATGAAAATATAGTGGTAAAAAGGCAGGACAGGATTTTGACCATTGCAATAAACCGTCCTGATGTGCTGAACTGCATCGATCCAGAGACAAACTTTGAGCTTGCAGATGCATGGAGAATGTTCAGGGATAACGATGATCTGTGGGTTGCGATAATTACAGGGATGGGGGACAGGGCATTTTGTACGGGAGCAGATCTGAAGGCGTGGCACAGGTTCATTCTGGAACAGAAAACAAGTTTTCCGAGAACTTCGGCTTACGCAGGTCCCGGGTTTGGCGGCATCACGAGAGGTATTGAGGTCTTCAAACCCGTAATAGCTGCGATAAATGGTCTGTGCTATGCAGGGGGACTTGAAATAGCGCTGGCCGCTGACATAAGAGTGTGTTCGGAAGACGCAAGGTTTGGAGTTCTCAATCGCAGGTGGAATGTTGGCTTGGGAGACGGCGGCACGCAGAGGTTGTGGAGGATCGTGGGTCTCGGAAGGGCAATGGAGCTGATTTTAACAGGTAGGGAGATTGATGCAGAGGAAGCTTACAGAATAGGTCTTGTTAACGAGATTGTTCCGAAAGACAAAGTGCTGAAACGTGCAGTGGAGATTGCAGAAAGGATATGCTCGTTTCCTCAGGGGTCGGTGAGAACTGACAAAGAGGCCCTCATTCGGGGGATAGGCAGACCGCTTGAGGATGGATTGAGGATTGAAAGTATGCTTTTCTGGAATCTTTTGCTTAACAGAGATTTTTACGAAGGTCCGGCGGCCTTCAGAGATAAACGGGATCCGGAATACACAAACGAGCAGGAAAGGATAATGGATGTTTTAAATCCCGATCTGGTTGGGAGGTGGATAAAGGATGAGTGATAAAATTGTTACGCTTGAAGAGGCTGTAAAGGAGATCAATAATGGAGACATCGTTGCTTTTGGAGGAGTTCTGGACTCAAGGTTTCCAATGGCAGCCGTTTATGAAATAATGAGGCAGGAGAAAAAGAATTTGGTCACCCTTTCGATAATGTCTCTCCACGATCCTGCGGTGGGGGCAGGATGCATCAGGGGATTCATCGGTTGTTACAACTACCTCGGGGCGTTCGGAAAGGCTCCGTGCATCGAGAGGGAGTATAACAGGGGAAACCTGGTTATCGAAGATCTCGGCCACAACGACTCCCTTCTGATTCTCATGGCCCCGGCATTTGGTCTGAGCTTTGTGGCGTCAGACTACACCAGGGGGTCGGACATTCTCAACCCGAAGTACTCAGGGCTCGATAAGATCAGGGAATTCGTGAGAAACAAGGAGAAGATACCGGAAAAGAAGTACGTTCTGGCGGAGGACCCCTTTACACGTGAGAGAGTGCATAGAGTGCTTTTGCCCGGTATAAAGCCTGATGTGGCGATAATCCATGTTCAGCAGGTTGGAATGGAGGGTACGTGCAGAGTATTCGGTGTGGAGGGTGTGGATCAGTTTGCAGCGTTTGCAGCGGATAAGGTAATTGTTACAGCCGAAGAAATAGTTCCGGAGGAGTATCTTAGGGAAGATCCAAACAGGAACATGTTGCCATCAACGGTTGTCGACAGAATAGTCCCGCTTCCGTGGGGTGCACATCCCACTGTCGTGTCCCACTACTACGAGCTTGATGCGGAATTTATAATGGAGTATGCTATGGCCGCTCGGACGGAGGAAGGGTTCAGAAAATGGGCTGAGGAGTGGGTGTACGGTGTGGATGATCACTTTCAGTACCTCAGGAAACTTGGGGTTGACAGGCTGCAGAGTTTGAGGACAGTAAAAGGTCTGGGCTTCAGGCCCAGAGCCTGGCCAAAATGGGGGTGATCGGGATGGAGTGCACCCGGCTTGAGATGGCAGTAATTTTTGCGGCAAGGGAGCTTGCTGAACATAACGGCAAGAACCTTATTGCGGGTATAGGTCTGCCTGTCCTCGTTACGAAGCTTGCAAAGGAGATGTATGCTCCGGATCTTACCATAAACATTGAAAGTGGGTCATTTGATGTTACCATACCGGAGGTACCGATATCCCTTTTTGGCCCACGAATAAGCTACCGATGCTCCGCGCAGCTCAGCAACCTGCACTCGCTGGCCGGGACAGGGAGGGGAGACTACGATATAGGGTTTATTGGAGGGGCACAGGTTGACAAGTACGGCAACGTCAACTCGACAGTGGTTGGTGAATATCTCGGTGAACACAAAAGGCTGGCAGGAAGTGGCGGAGCTGTTGACATAGGCTGTTTCACGAACACGATCATAATTATTCCCCACGATAGAAGAAAACTCGTTGAGATGGTGGACTACATAACGACTCCCGGATGGATGGTGAGAAAACCGTTTTCGGATGAGCTGATAAGGAGGGAGGAACTGGGACTGCCCGGAGGTCCGATGATGATCGTTACGAACCTCTGCATAATGAAGTTCGACAAAATGACAAAGGAGGCCTACGTCGAAAAGATCTATCCCGGTGTATCAAAGGAAGAAATCATACAGAAAACCGGATTTGATGTGGATATGTCGAGAGCCAAGATCGGTGAGGAAATAAAAGAGGAGGAGATAGCAGCCCTGAGAAAGATAGATCCGTTCAACGTCTACAGAACTCGTTAAATTTTTTTTAACCAACTATGCAGAGAAGCATCGATGGACTGCAATTTCGGATCGTAAGCTTGGCCAGTCTGGGTCATGGGTTCACAAAATTGATATTTTCGATAAAGCCAACAGCAAGGTTTAAGTACAAACTTGCAGTAATTCTACCAGGCCAGGGTGGCAGAGGGGCTATGCGGCGGACTGCAGATCCGCTTTACCCCGGTTCGAATCCGGGCCCTGGCTCTCCATGAACCTCCCACTGCAATAAGTCCCGTCCCGCTCCAGGTCGTGGAAAAAGGACTCTGGGTCTTCCGCACATGGCGGTTACAGTTCTGTTGTTGGGATCGGCATTTTTGAGGTTGGACAAAGGATCCTCGGATCTTGATTCTGGTATAGGCAGGGTCACTGCTTTCTCATTCAATCTCAGTGGATTGTATTTTTAGAATCTGTTCTCTGATGGTTGTCTTCAACACCTGAAATTTATGGAATAAGGGATGCGCCGACCGGGATTTGAACCCGGGGCGGGGGCGTGGCAGGCCCCAGTGTTTCCAGGCTACACCATCGGCGCTTGATTTAAGTTTGTAGCGGGTTGCTTAATAAGACTTTCGTCTTGAGTTCTTAATAAAATTAATAATAGAGCACCTTAACGGCAATTGATTCCTCTTCTTTCCTTCTGAAAAGCTCGCACGAATGTGGTGCAGGCGTGGTTGCACTTTTTGCATTGCAGTATCCAATACCATCGGGAAAGGAAAAGTCTCTGAGCCAGAATCTACACATTCTGCATTCCATGGTATTTCACCAGAATAATTTCAGTTTTGAAAGTATTTAAATTTTTCCTTTTTTATCTAACTATCTAATAATTATGATATGAGTGATTATAATAATCACACACTGGAAACAATTTTGATAACATCGTTGTTTTTCAGCTCGTAATCCTCTGCAACTCTCATTTTGGTTCTTGCGTCCAGAGCGTAAATGAAATGCTTTCCTATATCTGTGTGTACTTTGTAGGCCAGTTCTCTCGCAGTGGTACCTTTCTTTACAAGCAGGGCATCAGGCAAGACGTTTCCCCTGCTGTCCGTAAACCTGTTCTCATCCTCAACCGGATAGACAACGATGTAGCCAAGAAGGTCGAAAACGACTTTATTTATGGTCTCCTGCACTCCGGTACTTCCGAATTCACGTAGGAACTCTCTTATTTTCTCAAGAGCTCTCATCTGTTTCTCATTCAGCTCTTTGATGATTTCGAAATCACTGTCACCGGGCAGATATTTTATGTATCCGTTCTTGGCTGCGGTTCTCAAAACCATCTCATAGGCCGCTGAGGTTGGAATAACAATTTCCTGAATGTTCAGCAAACTCCTCATCAGGTCTTCTGGAGCCTTATCTGCCTTGTTTGCTGCTATCACCATCCTCATCCTTCTTTTTCTCAGTTCCCGTGCGAATTCCATCAGACCATTCTCATCCAAAGTCGAAACATCGCCAAAGCCCTTAATGGCATCTCTGACCATCCATTCCTCAAATCCGAGTCCTGCAAGCTGTTCAGTAAGAAATTTGGATGCATCTTTTTTCTCTGCCTTCATTTTTCGTGTAATCTTGTCCCAGTTCCTCTTGAGAATGCCGTAAAGCCACATGTCTATCTCATGGTAGAGAAATTTCACGTCATCTCTCGGATCCCTCTCGCCAACTCCTATCTCGTTTCCCTCTTCATCCGTGGAGCCAGAAGCGTCAACAACGTGAATGATAGCTTCGCTCTGTCTCAGATTGTCAAGAAACTCGTTACCAAGTCCCCTACCCTTGTGGGCGTCTGGGACCAGGCCTGCGACATCTATCAGCTTTACCGGAATGAATCTCCACCCGTCAATACACTCGTTGCACTTCACTCCAAGCTCTTGGCAGATGCACCTCACCCTCACATGGCCGACACCGATGTTGGGCTTGATCGTGGTGAATGGGTAGTTTGCTATTTCAGCATCTGCAAGAGTGGCAGCTTTGAAAAAAGTTGATTTTCCGGCGTTGGGCTTTCCAGCGATTCCTATCTCAATCACCTAAACCCCTCCTGGTGTATTCTCCCCTTTCTCTGGTTCCTATCAGGCTTTTAAGAAGTGATGGGTTACTCCTCAAAAAATTCGCATACTCTCTGCTGATCTCACCCTTACGTTCAAAAAAATCGATTACCTCCACCGCTTCATCAACAGTCTTGCATACCTCAAGGTGATCCACGACTGTTGGCATGGTTCTGCCCTCGATCTCGTGAAACAGATCAGGAAACATCTTTTTGAACTTCTCCTTTTTCCACTCCATCTTCCTCTTCCTCTTTTGCTCCGCTCTCATCAATCACCGGTTCTTCACTTCCTTCGGTAGTGTTCTCACTCTCCCCGAGTTCGGTGTTTTCTCCAGCTCTTTCCTCGACGTCTTCAGTTTCGGAAGCCTCCTCATCCATTCCGGGCAATTCAACCCTTTCTTTAATCCACACTCCTTCTCTACCGACTATTCCTCCCTCCACGCTGCATCCATCTTCCATATAGACTTTATCGGCCCTTATATGGCCAAATACTTCTGTTGAGTTCACCAGGTAAACGACTTTACCCTCTATAGCACCATGAACCCTGCATTTATCGACAATGATTTCTCTCCCTCTCAGGCTGCCAAAAATCTCACTCTCGCTCACGTACACATCCCTTGCCCTCACGTTCCCGAGAACTCTGCTTCCGATGATTTCTGCATTCTTTCTGGTAACAATTCTGTCAATGCTTACCTGGGAGTTCTCCGGGATGACAAGGGGCGAGTCGAATTCTTCAACCTCTTCAAGAAGCTTTTCCGCCTCCTCAAGCCGTCCAAGCCTTAGCAGAATCATCAGATACAGGAATATGAAAAACAGTGCTGGTGTGGGGTCCTGAATTGTTATCAGCCCCTTGGCCTCAAAACCGTTTTTAATTCTCACATTTCTGCCTATCTCCAGATCGCCATAAACTGTGAGTTTTCCACCAATGGAGGCGAACTCACCTATGTACGCATCGTTCTTTGAAGTTACGTCTCCACTTACACTGCACCAGGCGTCCAGTCTTATCTCTTCGCCCAGAAGGTCACCATCTATGGAGGCCCTTTCACCCACCAGTATTTTCTTGGCTATTACCCCGTAGCTGAGTTTGGAGTTCGGTCCGATTATCACATCACCGCTTGCTACTATATTCCTCTCTTCAAATCTTGTGTTGGAGGGAATCACGAGTTTTTCCAGCATCTATTCCCTTTTGAATTTCTAACTTTTAAAGCTTTGCCAACCTCGCACTCTGACGTGTGGGTCTGCATGACAGGAGGAGTTAAATACACCCGGTATAACTCATGAAAGTGAAGATCGAGAGACCGAGGGGTACGAGAGACTTTTTGCCGGATGAGATGGAGAAGAGGAGAGAGATAGAAAAAAGAATGAGAAGGATTGCTGAGCGTTTTGGTTACAGGGAAATTGCAACACCTACCTTCGAACATCTTGAACTGTTCACAGTAAAGTCTGGAGAAGGTATTGTTGAGGAAATGTACGTCTTTGAGGACAAGTCTGGCAGAAAACTTGCCCTTCGGCCGGAGCTTACAGCCCCCGTCATGAGAATGTTCGCTAACGAATGCAGCGTAATGCCCCGCCCACTCAGATTTTACTACTTCGCCAACTGCTTCAGATACGAGAGACCACAAAAGGGCAGGTACAGAGAGTTCTGGCAGTTTGGTGTTGAGCTGATAGGTTCAGATTCTCATCTGGCTGATGCCGAGGTCGTTCTCCTTGCCTATAGAATACTGGACAGTCTTGGGATCGATTTCGAACTTCAAATAGGTCATGTGGGAATTTTGAGGTCTCTGCTGTCTCCACTTGGAGATGAAATGGCGTCAAAAATTATGAGACTCATAGATAAAGGTGATAGGGAGGGATTGCTGGACTACATGGAAGCGGCTGGCGTGGACGGAGAAATGAGAGAAACGATTCTCGCAATCATAGATCTGAAAGGGGATGAGGGGGTAATAGATGAGGCGAAGGAAATAATGGATTACGATTTCGAGAGGCTGGAAAAGCTGTCGTCAATTCTGCGAGAGACAGAGGTTAAATTTGAGCTTAATCTCGGGATTGCAAGGGGACTTGACTACTACACAGGTGTTGTGTTTGAATGTTACGCCGAGGGGCTTGGGGCGCAGAAGCAGGTTTGCGGTGGAGGTAGTTACGAATTGTCGTCACTCTTTGGAGGCCCGAAGACGCCATCAACCGGGTTTGCGATAGGATTTGACCGTGTTTGTGAAGTTTGTAAGATTTCTCCAAAATCGGAGAGAACTGTGGTAATTGCATCGTTCAGAGGGCTGGAAGGACATGCTTTCAGAATTGCCGATAAGCTGAGGGCTGAGGGTGTGAGGACTGTGGTTGACGTGATGGAGAGAAGCCTGAAAAAGCAGATGAGTTTTGCAAGTGAGGTGAACGCTGACTATACCGTAATTATTGGCCCTGAAGAGGTAGAAAAGGGTTTGGTTGCGGTGAAAAACATGAAAACGCAGGAACAAATTTTGCTGACCGAGAAAGAAGCGATCCGATTTCTTGCTGGATGAAAGACTACCACCTCTCTCTCCAGAAGGAGGGGATGAAGAGGGAGAGTACGGTAAATATCTCAAGTCTGCCAACCCACATGTTGAGAGAGAGTAAAATTTTGGCGTGATGTGGAAAGGCTGCATAGTTCTCCATCGCTCCGGCCAAACCCATACCCGGACCGACATTTCCGAGTGTTGCCGCACACGCTGAAATTGACGTAACGATGTCGTAGCCAGATAGGGAGATGAGAATGGAGGAGATGGTAAACATAAAAATGTAGAGAATGAAAAATGCGGCAACGTCGGCAAGCAACTCTTTTTTAACACCTTTACCCTCAAACTTCACGGCTCTCACGGTTCTCGGCTCAGCAGCCCTCAGAATTTGCTGCAGTGAGTATTTGATAAGGAGGTATATTCTGACAACCTTGATTCCCCCACCTGTTGAACCGCTTGACCCACCTATGAACATGAGTGTGAGAAGTATTAGCTTGGCAGAATCGCTCCAGGTGTCGAAGTCTGCTGTTGTGAAACCGGTCGTCGTCATGATGGATACCGCCTGGAATGCAGAGAATCGCAGAGAATCAATTAAACCGTACTTTTCAAGATTCAAGACTGTAAGAAATAGTGTTGCAATGGCGAGAAATCCAGTGTAAGCTCTGAATTCGGAATTTCTGAATATTTCGGGTTTTCCTCTGAAGGTGTAATAAAGCAGAGCGAAGTTTGAACCGCCGAGAAATGCGAAGAATGCGATTATCGCCTCAACCTTCGGGTTTGAGAAGTAAGCTATACTCTCTGAATGCGTTGAGTACCCTCCGGTGGAGAGGGTTGTAAAGGTGTGGTTGATCGCATCGAAAACTGAGAGTCCGGATAGGTATAGAAGGGCAATTTCGGCAATTGTGAGAGTCAGATAAACTTTGTAAAGCGTCATTGCCGTCTCCCTGATTCTGGGCTTAATTTTTGAGATGGCCACACCGGGATACTCCGCATGAAACAGTGCAGAACTCCTCTTTACCACATTCGGGAATATTGCAAGAAAGAGCACGATTATCCCCATCCCCCCGATCCACTGGGTCATACTCCGCCACATCAGAAGTGAAGCGGGCAGGTCTTCAGGAATCAGCACAGAAGCTCCAGTTGTTGTGAATCCCGACATGGACTCGAAAAAAGCATCAACTGGATGTATGCCGAAGGATATGTAGGGTATAGCGCCTATTATGGATATCAAAAGCCAGATAAGCGCAACAATGGCGAAACTCTCCTTATGTCTCAGAGATTCGAACTCTTCGCTGGACTTAAAGCCTGATGCGATCGCAGCACCCAGCAAAATTGCCAGAAAGGCCGATACCAGGTACGGCCAGACCGGTTCGGAGTATATGGCTGCGGTTATTGCCGGTACCGTGAAGGAGACAGAGAACATCAAGAGAAGCTTTCCGAGAAGGCTGAGAACGAGTTTAACGTTCATTCAAAAATCTCCTCTATCTTCTCGATTTCTTCCCATCTTGCGAAAACCAGAAGTCTATCCTCCGGTTCGATTTTTGTGTCTCCTCTAGGTATCAGACACCCCTCTCCCCTCACGACCGCACCTATTATTGCATCCCTGGGCAGGTTTATCTCTCTGAACGTTTTGCCTACGAGTTTCGGGTTTTTAACAACAACTTCAATTATTGCTGTGTCCTCAATTTCTGCCACCGTTTCCACCTGCATCCTTCTCAGCAGTTTGGAAACCTCATGGTAAGTTACGCTTCTCGGGTTTAGGGCCACATCCACCCCTACAGCCTCAAAAAGTTTAACATATTCTCTTTTCTCAACCTTTGCTATCGCCGTTCTCGCTCCAAGATTCTTTGCGAGCAGTGATATCAGAAGGTTCTTCTCGTCACTCTCAGTGGTTGCAACAACAGCATCAGATTTCCCAATTTCTTCCTCAATCAGAAACTCAAGGTCTGTTGCATCTCCACAGATAATTTTTACCCCCTCAAGAGATTCGCTGAGCATCTCGCACCTGTCCAGCCTGGACTCGATAAGCTTCACGCTAATTCTACCTTTTTCGAGTATTTTTGCGATATAGCTGCCTATGGTTCCGGCTCCAAAAATAGTAACCTTTCTTGTCACAGGAGGACCGAAAACTCCTTTAAGAGCCTCTATATCTTTTGTCCTGCCCACAATCGCAATCCTGTCCCCTGCTTTTAAAACAGTGTCTCCTCTGGGTATTACAACCTCGCCATTTCTGTAAACAGAGGTTATGACGACATTTGGAGGCAAATGCAGGTCTTTCACAGCTCTGCCATCTGCCTTGGAGTTCTTCATCACCTGCAGCTCGATCATCTCCACCCTCCCACCACTGAAGGTAACGATCTCAATGGCCCCCGGAATACCTATGAGCCTCGCAGCTTCCTGGGCGAGGGCAAGCTGGGGGCAAATCACAACATCATATCCAAGAGGATGATCCTTCACAATTGGTCTCTCGACGTAGTCAGGATTTTCAACCCTGACGATCACGTTTCTTGCCCCAACCTTTCTGGCGGCGAGCCCTGAAAGCAGGTTAACCTCATCGTTGCCGGTCACTGCCAGAAAAACATCTGCCCTGTCCACCTCAGCCTGCTTCAGAATTCTCATATTTGCTGCATTACCCTGAATCGCATGAACATCAAGTTCTGAAACACGCCCGTATCTGGAAGCGTCACTTTCAATTACACACACATCGTGTTTCAGTGCCAGAGATGTGGCGAGGCTGTATCCGACCTCACCAGCACCGGCGATGACGATTCGCATAGAGCAATCCTCTCCCTTATTTATTTAAACTTGGCTCAGGAAATGGAGAATCTCAACAATGCTGCAATCCCTCCGAGACTCATGAGCCTTTTCCCGGGCTCAAACTCAGTGCTCATAATCACGACTTTGCCTGCAGACTCCTCGACTTCCCGCATAAAGCCATCCACATCCCATTTTTCTCTCTCAATCATTAAAAATTCATCGGCCACAAGCAAAATTTCAATTGCCCTGTAGTTATGGGCTTTTTTTACCTCTTCAAGACCGTAAGCAACCTTTTCTCCTCTGGAAATCCCTTCAAGCAACCTGTCTATGTATTCTGCCTCTTCTGAAAGCCTTATTTCCCCCACAATTTTGTCAACTACCTTCCGCTTCAGAATTTCAATAAATCCTCTTGATCCAACGGATGACACATCCACAACTATCGCCTTTTTGGCCATCTCGGGATTTCTGGACTTCAAAAACTCATAAAAGTCATTTTTGGCGAATCCGGGTCCGGCAATAATCAGGTATCTGAAATCCACATTTTCGAGCTTTGATACAACCTTCCCGAAGAATTCCCCTCTCCCGTCACCCATCCCTTTGCCGTACCCCATTCTCTCCTCGAATACTTCCTCAACACCCCACTGTCTCAGCACTCCCGCAACTGCATACCCTTCTTCCAGGGTTAGCATCACTATTTCAGGTCGATTGGACTCCTCAACTGCCCGACGAAGTCTTTCAAGCTGCTCATCCTTCCAGTTCTTAATGATACTTATCTCCTTGTTGACGGTAATGTTCAACGTATGATAACCAGATTCCTCAATTCCCGCAACGATTTTCCCCGAGATTCTCAGTCTGTTGGCGAATTTGTGAAACTCAACCTTTTCAACCTCGATTCCGAGTCTCACGGTTATCATTTCCTTATCACTTCTCAGTTTATCGCTGCTCTGGCTCGCCCTCTTTGTTGTGGCGAAAACTATGTCACCCTTTTCGATTATGTACTTCAAATGCCACAGATCGTCCAGCGTTTCAGGAATGATCTTTATCTCTCCCTCGTTTCCTCTCAGGTTTTCTTCAACAATCTGCACACCCAACCTAAGATCACAGTTTTTAAAAGTGTTGGCGCGTTGTAAGATGTGCCCATTTAACACAAACACCACCCCAAACGATTGTAATACGGAATAAACGGCTTGCAAAATAAATTTCATTTTTAACAGTTCTTACTCGTAATCGAGCAAAAGAATGTTTTTTATCTTGTTGCTATTGGCAACCTCTCTTATTTTTATCTCCCTAACAATTTCTTTTACGGATTGCAAATTTTCAGTTATGTTAAATATTTTTATTTTGAATAATGGAGTACATGATAACGGAGAAGAGAAACTCTAAAACCCTGTGTTCAATGCTGTAATAATTATACCGGCTGCTACCAAAAGCCTCGTGTCTATGCATTGCTCGGTGATTGTCATCGTATATTTGAAGTTTAGAATCTCTCTATGCTGTTCGAATGTGCCAACTTCCCTCCCATCTTGGGCGATAATTTTGTACTTTCTTGGCCAAATTAAACTGTGAAGCCAGTACCGTATAGATTTTAGCCTGCCAACAGTTATTCCTCTGGAAATTAAAAGCCAATCATCTCTGGTAATCCTTATCCTACTCTTCTGAACGATGCTTCCTACATCTTCTTTTGCTGCGACATCGGTTACGTGGTACTCCCAGTTTGGAGGGGTGATGGGCCAGGAAATATATACCGATTCTTTCCATATCTTCGGTGACGAGATCGTTAAAAGCTCCTTGGTACGATACTTGCTTGTATAAACGTGTATCGGCTTTCCGATTTTACTTACTCCTTCTCTCTCAGCATACATTATGGAATTCCCATCTCCGTCAAAAACTCCGACCGCTCCGGCATACTTGTAGAAAATGTACTCGCTATGGTTAAATGGATCTGCCATATATCTCGATATGTTTCTTGATTTAAATTTAAAATATTTACCTTCCTGCAGCTTGCAGGGGCCACCTTTAGGTATTAAGAATTAAAGCATCCAGAGCAATGGCATTTCATGCTTGCAGTGAGGGAATGATGGCAAAAGGCGTTTTTATCGTTAGAGAAAATAACACTCTGCTTGAAGCTGCTCAGAAAGAATAAGATTTCGGAACAGTTTTGAACGAAAACAGTGATTTTGCAATCATCAGCGAAGCGGATGTGCTGAAAGTTATTTCTGAGTATAACAAAGTTATTCTTTGTTATACTCCGTTTTAGTTCTCGTATCGTTTAAATGACTTTTATTTGATATTTTAATTTTTATGTGGATTTCCTGAGTGGCTGCGCTGTTCAGATTTTAAGGCCGGCGATCTCATCCGGGATTAATCAGGCTTGTTTTTAACAAACAGGCGGAGATTTGGGGAGAGGATGATGTTAAAAGGGAAAGTTTAAGTCACATAATTACATATTAAGTTATGAAATATATGTCTCTGGATTTGACGTGATTCCGGGAAGGGCGGAATCATGAAAATAAAGGTTGATGTCTCAAGAAGCAGGAAAGTACTCGAGGATTTTCTCTCGGAAAGGTATGAGGTAGTGGATGATGGCTTCGACCTGCTCATCGTCGACCTGATTAAGCTGAAGGAGAAGTACAGGGAAATAGAACGGATGAAGGCCAAGAACAGACTCCTACCGGTATTGCTTGTTACCACGAGACAGGAGATCGTGAATGCAGAAAAGCACCTGAAGGTGGTGGATGATATAATACTGGAGCCTTTAGAAAGGATTGAGTTCCTGAAAAGGGTTGAGGTTCTGCTGAGGTTGAGAAGACAGTCCATCGAAAGGCATGCAGAAATGCCTGAGCTCGCCAAAATTTTCGAGTCCATTCCACATCCGGTTATTGTTGTAAATTCAAGCTTCGATATAATATATGTAAACAGAAAAGCAAAGGATATACTGAAATCAAAAGGAATTCGGAAAGTTGTTGGGGAGAAGTGCTACAGAATATTTCACGGACGAGATGAGCCTGCAGAAAACTGTCCCTGTGTAAAGGCCCTTCAAGACGGAGAACCAAAAACGGTTGAGGTCGAGATGGAGGTGCTGGGAAATACGTACTTCGTCTCAACTACCCCCATCGGCCATGAAGATGAGATCTCAAGAATAATCCACATCGCAGTGGATATAACGGAGCAAAAAAAGGCAAGAAAAAGAATTGAGATGCTTTACAGAGCAAACAGAATTCTGAATGAGGTCAGGAGATCGATTCTTTCGGCAGAAGATGTTGGTGAAATTCTCAGGACAGTTGCAAAGAAGCTTCCGGATCTGCTACCGCTTAAAGGGATTGGAGTAACTCTGTATGAAGGGGAGAGGGCGAGGGTTGTTTTCGTAGAAGGTTCGGACATTTTCAATTACGTTCTGAGATTTAAAAAACTTGGAGAGATTATAAAGATTCTCAAGGCTGGAAGGCCGTGGGTTGTGAATGAGGTCAGGGGGGAGGGTGAGGGGGAAAGACGTCTGACGGATGAGGGGATAAAATCCTACGCATTTATTCCTGTGGTCGCAGACGATCTGCTGGGTTCGATAAATCTCACTTCAATCGAGAAGGGAGTTTTTACGGATGATGTTGTGAATTTCCTGATGGAAATTGCAAGTTCCGTGGCTCTCGCCATAAAGAGCCATCAGACCAGAGAAAAACTAAGAGAGAGCGAGGAAATATTTGTGAAGATGGCAGAACACTCACAGGTGGGCATAGACATAATCAGGGATGGTGTGTTCGTTTATGTCAACAGAAAACTTGCAGAGATTCTTGGTTACAGTCCAGAAGAGCTGATAGGGAGAGATCCGGTTGAGTTCATCCATCCCGAGGACAGGGGGACTTTTACCAGATACTACAGAGACAGGATACTGGGAAGGAAAGACCACGTAAATTACAGGCTAAGAGTCGTTAGACGGGATGGAGAAGTGAGAATTCTGGACACTTACGGGTCGAGAGTTGAGGTTGGAGGTAAGCCTGCCATTGTGGGAATATCCGTCGATGTGACTGAGGAAGAGAGGCTGAAGGAGGAGCTTAAAAACTATACCAAAAATCTTGAGAGGATGGTTGAGGAGAGGACGAGACAGCTTGCTGAAAGCGAGGCGAGGTATCGCAGTCTTGTGGAATCTCCCATCGTTGCCTTCTGGGAGGCAGATGCTAATGGCACCATCACATTTGTAAACGACAGACTGCTCGAGATGCTGGGCTATGGGAGGGATGAGGTTGTGGGGAAAATGACGATGCTGGATCCCGTAGTTCCGGAGCAGAAAGAGCCGCTGACCGAGAGATTAAGGCTGTATAGAGAGCGCAAGCTTTACGCTGATGTTGTGGAGGCAGAGCTTGTTAGGAAGGATGGGTCACGCATCAGCGTTATTGCATCTCCCTCGCCAATCTATGACGGGGAGGGCAATCTCTCTAAAATTGTGGGGGCGATGATAGACATAACCGACAGAAAGGTTGCCGAAGAGAAACTGAGGCATACTCTTGATGAGCTCAGGAAGGCAAACGAGGAGCTTGAGGCGTACGTGAACGCAATATCTCACGATTTGAAGGCTCCTCTGCGCAACATTCGGGGTTATATCAACGCCCTGATTGAGGATTACGGCGAGAATGCTGATGAAACAATGAAATTTTATTTAAGCAGAATTGAGAAACTCTCCGAAAAAATGGACTCTCTGGTCAACGATCTGCTCGATTATGCGAAAATTTCGAAATATTCCTTCACTGCTGGTAGAATATCCGTTAATTCGATAATTGAAGACGTTCTTGAATATCTCAAGGAGGAAATCGGTACTAGAGATGCCAGGATAGAGGTGGCGGATATACCTGCGGTCAGAGGAGATGGTAAACTCCTTTTCAGTGTGATGCTCAACCTGCTTTCCAATGCTCTCAAATTCGTGAAAAAGGGTGTAAGGCCTGAAATAAAAATCTGGAGCGAAACAGCTAACGGTAAGGTTAGAATTTTTGTTCGGGACAACGGAATAGGCATACCGGGGCAGTATCAGAGGAGGATATTCAACATATTCGAGCGGCTGCACGGAGAGGAGGTTTATCCCGGAACTGGCGTTGGTTTGGCCATAGTCAAGAAGGCGATGGAGATCATGGGTGGTGAATACGGCGTCAAATCCAAACCCGGGGAGGGATCCACATTCTGGATTGAGCTGGAGGTGTGGGCTGATGAAAACGGAAAGAATCCTTCTGGTTGAGGATAACCCCGATGATATATTTATGATAAAACGTGCTTTTGAGAAAGCGGGAATAGTCAATCCGGTTGATGTTGTAGAGGATGGAGAGAGGGCTATTGAGTATTTGAATAGCTATTCACCGGTTTTAATTCTGCTTGATCTTAAACTTCCCAGGATTTCCGGTTTTGAAGTCCTTGAATGGATTAAGACGAGAGAGAAGCTGAGGAGGATTCCTGTTGTGGTGCTTACCTCCTCACGGAATGGAAGGGATGTAAACAGAGCCTATGACCTGGGGGCAAACTCCTATATCGTCAAACCCGTCCGGTTTGAGGACTTGCTGGATCTTACCAAACACATAAATATTTACTGGCTGATGTTAAATGAAAAACCAGAGGTGTGATGTTGAGGCTGCTGATCGCCGACGACAATCCGGACGACAGGTATCTGGCCATAAGAGAGATGAGAAAGTACTTTGGTGACGTGGAGGTAGTTGAAATTCTGTCAGAAGATGACCTCAAAAGGGCACTGGAAGACTTCGATTTTGACGTTGTTGTGACGGACTACAGGCTCAGATGGGGTACGGGATTCGATGTGTTGAATGCTGTTCGAAGAATTTCCCCTCACATACCCGTCATCATGCTCACGCATACGGGTGATGAGACCACGGCGGTTGAAGCGATGAAAGCAGGATTTGATGACTATGTGTTGAAATCACCCAAGCACATCATCAAGCTTCCCGTAGCGGTGGAGGTGGCAATCGAGAAAAAGAAAAAGGAAAGGGAAGCCAGTGAATATCTGAGTAAACTGCAGGAGTACGAGAGATTCTTCAAAAATGCGAAGGATCTCTTCTTCATTCTGGATACGAAAGGCAGGTTTATTGAGGTAAACCCGAAGTTTGCCGAAATGCTGGGATACGAGCTGAAAGAGGTAATGGGCAGTAATTCCAGAAAGCTCGTGCATCCGGAGGATCTGGACAGGCTGAGGGAATTTTTCAGAAGCGTGCTGAGGGGCGAGACGAAAAGAGATGAGTTCAGGTTTGTTACAAAGGACGGCAGAACACTCTGGCTGGAGATTCTGGAGTGGGCAGTATTCGAAAACGGCAGGCTGGTGAGGGTGGAGGGGGTCATCAGGGACATAACAGAGAGAAAGCAGATGGAGGACAGGCTGAAAGAGAGCGAGGAGAGATACAGAAGCGTTTTTGAAAACGTCGTTGCAGGAGTTTACCGTACAACTCCGGATGGAAAGATAATTCTTGCCAATCCGTACATAGCGAAACTGCTTGGATACGAAAGCATCGAGGAACTTAAGGATAGAGATCTGAACAAGGTGGAATTCTTCTGTCCCGGTTATGAGAGGGAGAAGTTCATCCGAGAACTTGAGGAGAAAGGGTATTATCTGGGCGAATCGTGCTGGATAAGAAAAGACGGTTCCAGGGTATGGATACTTGAGAATACCGTTGCAATCAGGGATGAGAATCGAAGGACGAAATATTACGATGGGGTGGTTGTGGACATAACCAAGCTGAAGGAAAGCGAGGAGATGTTCAGGGTTCTGACGGAAAAATCGCTGGTTGGGGTGTATCTGATACAGGATGGAGTTTTCAAGTACGTTAACCCTAAAATGGCCGAGTTCTGGGGTTACAGCGTTGAGGAGCTGATAGGTAAATCTCCTCTCGAATTCATACACCCGGAAGATAGAGATCTCGTAAAAAGAAACATTGAGAGGAGAGTTAGAGGGGAGATAGATGCGGTAAACTACAAGATCAGAGTGGTAAGGAAGGATGGAGAGATCAGACTCAACGAGGTTTTTGGCGCCAGAATTATCTACAGGGGCAGACCAGCAGTTATAGGAACTCTTATAGATATCACGGAGAGAGAAGAGCTCACCCGAAAGCTGAGGGAGAGTGAGAGAAAATACCGGGAGCTCTGGGACAATGCAAATGACAACTTTTTCATAATCACACCCGACGGTGTTTTCCTGGATGCAAATCAGGCTACGCTGAGCACGCTTGGTGTTTCCGCTGAAGATATCGGGAAGATAAAAGTGCAGGATGTGGTTGATGAGGACTTCGTGGAGCTTGTCAACAGAAGAATTAAGAGAATTCTGGAAACAAAAGAGCCACTGGAACCGATAGAGATGAGAGTCAAGAGAAGAGACGGCAGAAAACTCTGGATGGAGCTGCGTTCCCGTCCGATTATCGAGAATGGGAGGGTTGTGGCGATACATGGAATTGCGAGAGACATAACGAAGAGGAAGGAATACGAGGAGGAGATAAAGAGGTTGAACAGACTCCTCAGAATAGTTAACGAGATAAACAACTTGCTGGTCAGAGAGAAGGATGAAGATGGTTTGATAAGGGCCATCGGAGAAAATCTCTCCAAGTTTTACACGCTGGTTTTTGTGGGTATTGCTAAAAATGGTGAGCTGAAATTCTATCCCTCTCTGGATAAACCCGCATGTGTGGAAGTGGCTTTATCCAGAAGAGAGGTTCTGAAGCTCAGTCCAAACAAACACGTCGCCGGATGCAGATATCTGTCCATTCTGGGGCACCTCTTTGCCCTCGTGATACCGATGATTTATGATGAGAAAATTATGGGGATCATAACAATCCACTCGGACAGACCCTTCACGGATGACGAGGTTGAGATTCTGACAACGCTGGCCAGAGATATCGCCTTTGCTATGAATGCGTTAAGGCTTGAGGAGGAGAAATTTCTCGCTTACACCCAGATTGAAAGCAACATAGAGCAGTTTGCAATTCTTGTCGACCACATCCGCAATCCACTCGCAGCCTTAAGTCTGATTGCGGAGATTGAAATTAAGGATGAAAACGTTAAGGAAAAAATTTTGTCCCAGCTAAGGAGGGTTGAGGAAGTTCTGAAGAGACTTGATGAGGGGTGGCTGGAGTCGGAGAAGGTACGGGAGTTTCTGAGAAAAACATGGGAAAAAAGTTAGATGATCCCGGCCTTTCTGAGATCTTCCAGATCCTCCCTCCCAAGTCCCAGCAGATTGTGGTAGACAAGATAGTTGTTCTCTCCCTTCTCCTTCCCGAGCCATTTGAGCTTGTAGGGAGTTTTGCTCAATCTCCAGGGAGTGACAGGAACTAGCAAGTTCTGGTATTTTGCATCCCGGTAGATGCGGAACAGGTATTTATCCCACCAGAACCCGTCCTCAAGCACCTCTCTGGGTGTCATGACCTTGGCGTAGATCGCTACACCCTCCCTGCCCTCATCCTTCCACCTGACCATTCTCTCTGCCAGCTCCCTGAATGTGAACTTCTTTATTGCGTTCTGTACATCCCTGTAGGCCTGTTTCTGCTTTTCAAGTGGAATCCTGTCGAAAACTGTGGGGTACTTTTCCATCAGATGCTCAGCTTCGATCTGCGTAACCAGAGCTTTGAAGTTCGCATCCGTGTAGCCCGAGGCAAAGGCGTACCCGTCTTTGATCTCATAAAATGCATAGCTGAATACTCCGGAATCGAGAGGGAGAAAACCTTCAAGAGGCTCATTGAAGGCGTGGGGAAATATAAGATGCATTCCTATCTTGTTAATTGCCTCGGTTGAGGTTACGTCAATCATCTGTCCCTCTCCCGTTCTGGCACGGTAAATCAGGGCAAGCAAAACACCACATGCCCCCCACATTCCGGCATAGTGGTATGCCATCCAGAAGCCGGGAGCTGTGGGCAGATTGTATGGCTCTCCGGCTTCGGGCAGCTCTTTGGTCATGTACATGTATCCGGATTCGGCAAGACCGAGAAGATTTGAATCCGGAATGTTGGCGAACTCCCTCGCTCTAGGCCCGAACTGACCGTGGGATGAGAATGCCAGATAGATCAGTCCGGGATTTATTTCTCTAAGCTGCCTGTACCCCAGCTCGTTCTCATCCATCCAGCCCGGCGGGAAGGACTCAATCAGAACGTCCGCTCTGCTTACCATTTTCTTTAAAAGTTCTCTACCTTCTTCTTTTTCCAGATTCAGCGTTATGAACATCTTATTTCTCGTTTCAATAAGAAAATCGAGTCCTGTATTCCTGAAATAAAATTCTCCGAAAGGTGTTACCTCCCTCAGGGGGTCCCCGTCTGGAGGCTCTATCTTTATAACCTCCGCTCCAAGCTCGGCGAGAATGGATGAGGCAAACATCGCTGATGGACTTGCCACACTCACATCCAGAACTCTCAGCCCATCGAGTGCATCATCCTTAAATTTTGCCTCCTCGGGGTTGGTAATCATCCTTGCGTATTCCCTCCAGTCCATATTCATCACCATATGAACACGGGGTCTTTTTCGTAATCGAAGTCCTTCGGGGGCCTTCTTCCGATGAAATCTGCCCAGTAACAGATCACACCCTCTCTGATAAGCTCTTCAATCTCTTCCTCGCTCAGGCCAAGAAGTTTTTTGAAAATGTATCTGTTGTGGTATCCGACAGGTGTGCCAACCCATTTTATCCTTCCCGGCGATTTGCTGAGCTTTGCCGGGCTTCCTGCGGCAACCATTTTCCCGTACACCGGATCATCAAAGACCCAGACACTTCTTCTTGCTCTGAGATGCTCATCCTCGTAAACCTGCTTGCTGTCTCTCACCTCTCCGGCAGAAAAGCCGTATTCCCTCGCCATCCGTAGTATCTCATCAAGGTTTTTCTGTTTGCACCACTCGGCAACCATTCTGTCTATCTCATCTGCATTCTCCTTCCTCAGCCTCTGAGAGGTTCTGGAGAACCTTTCATCCTCCATAAGGTCCTCCCTGTCCATCGCTCTGCAGAGTCTTCTGAACTCCTCCGTTGTCAGGGTTGAGATTACGACAAGCCTTCCATCGGCGGTTCTGTACATGTTTGCCGGAGCTATACTCGGATCTCTGTTTCCCATCCGTTTTCTATCCTTTCCCTTCAGGTGTGTGTACGTGAAGACCGATCCCATAACCCTCAGGAAAGTTTCGACCTGAGCAACATCGATGTACTGCCCTTCTCCGGTCTTCTCCCTGTAGTACAGTGCCGCAAGAACGGACATGAATCCGGCGGTTGCGGCAATCAGGTCTCCGGGATATGAAGGCAGTCTAAGCGGAACTCTACCTTCATAACCGCTCACCGCAGCGGCACCACTCATTGCCTGTCCGCTTGCATCAAAACTCGGCCAGTTCCATCTCTCTCCCCACTGCCCGTAACCGCTGAGTGACAGGTAAATCAGGCGTGGATTCACCTCCTTCAGGTGTCTGTAGCTGAGTCCAAGCCTGTCCATGGTTCCCGGCACAAAATTTTCGAGAACGACATCACTCTTTTTTACGAGCCGCAGAAACAGATCTTTTCCCCTGGGATGCTTGAGGTTGAGAGATGTGAAGTATTTGTTTCTCTGGCACCAGAGCACAGCACTTGATGCATCTTTCCAGAATCTCGCCCATGCATCCACACTCCTGACAAAATCGCCCATACCCGGTGGACTTCCGGGCATCTCAATTCTTATTACCTCAGCACCAAATTCTGCCAGAAGAGATCCAGCTTCAGGTCCAAAGAGGACCACGGTTAAATCCAGAACCCGTACACCTTCAAGAGGTTCGGGCTTCTCGAATATTTTTTCCGGATCAAACTCCCTCTCTGCCCACTCAAAATATTCTAACATGATTGAATATTCTCAGTATTTAATATAAGGTTTATTGAAGATTGGGAGAAATATGCATTTTATATTTGACACACTTCAAATTTGACGAAAATTTTTTAAAGTAATGATTATTTTATTAAATTGGTGGTTGGTATGGGTGTTAGAGACTTGGCCTTTCCACTTCAGGCCCTGCTACTTTTGCTGATGCTGGCAACCGCACTGACAAATCAGTGGATGGCTTTCGGTTACGTCATGGGCCTACACCTCGCAGTATGGTTTGTGATAGGGCTGTCCAGAAACGGGGGGCTGAAGAAGGGGATGGCGATAGCGATCCCGACATTCGTCATCTGGACGGTCTGTTTTACGGCCATAGTATATTTCTGGCAGCTATTCAGGGGAAGATTTCCGGATTTCACCATTGCAGGAATGCATCCTGGATTCTTTGTACTGTTTCCGGTGATGTGGCTGCTGCTGTTCGTGGTGACAACTCTCACGTATCCTCTGGTTTTCGAGAGATGGGTTTTGAGCGATGAAGATTGGGAGAAATTTGTGAAGGAGGCGAAGAAGGGGGTGGAGGAGTATGAGTGATCCGCTTGTGGTAGCAGTGGTTGTACTTTACTTCATCGTGACATTTTTGATTGGCGTTTATGGTGTGAAAAAGATAAAGAGTGCGGAACATTATTATGGTGCAAGAAAACTCTTTGGAGCATTTATAACATCCATAGCTATTTTTGCATCAATAATGAGCGGTTTCGGATTCGTTGGCGGTCCTGGACTGGTCTACGCACTTGGAGCCACATCCCTGTGGATTACACTGACTGCTGGTATGGGCTACGGCTTTATGTGGTACGTAATCGGCAAGAGGATTAGGGCGATAGCTGAGGTGAGGCCGATTGCAACACTTCCGGATCTCGCCGAGGCGAGGTTTAAGAGTGGAGCTGCAAGGGGTTTGCTTGCGATAAGTCTCGTCCTGGGTGTAATAGCCTACCTCGGAACTCAGGTTATGGCTGGAGGTTATGTGGTTTCCGGTCTGCTGGGCATACCTCTTGAAACGTCCATACTGATAATCTTCGGAATAACGATGGCCTATACAGCTATAGCAGGAATGGTTGCCAGCATTCTGACGGACTTTTTCCAGGGGCTCATAATGCTGATTGCCGCAGCAGTCGTGTTCATTCTTGCCCTCGTAATGACCGGTGGGACAGGGCCGATGTTTCAGACCATTGGTCAGGAGAATCCGATACTCATTGACCCCCTCGGCAGGGGAACGTGGATGCTCGTATTGATGTGGTGGTTCGTTTTCACAATAGGCTCTCAGCCTCACAGCGTGACGAAGTTCTATGCACTCAAGAGTCACAAGGACTTGAAGTGGGGAGCGGTGATCAGCGGTGGAGCATATATGCTCTCAAGTCTGCTCTGGATTTTCGTTGGTTATGCTGCCCTCTGGCTGGTTATAAGTGGCAGAATCCCCGCCCTTCAAAAACCCGATCAGGCAGCGATTGCATTTCTGACACAGGTTCCACCTGTAATCTCTGCATTGGTTTATGCAGGTCTGCTTGCAGCAATAATGTCAACCTCAAGCGGCTTCATTTCAGTGGGTACGGCCGCACTGGTTAGAGATCTACCGAGAGCCTTTGGCAGGGATCTCGACTACAGAAAGCAGATTTGGTGGGGCAGAGTGGTCACGATAATTCTCACAGTATTCGCCCTGATATTCGGCTACTTTGGGGGATATCTGGTGGCGATTCTCGGAGCTCTGGGGTGGGGATACTTTGCTTCTGCAATAGCCCCTCTTGTGCTTGTTGGCCTCAACTGGAAGAGGGCAACGCGGGAGGGATATGTTACGGCCCTGGTTCTTGCCCTCGTGCTGAACATTGGATTTCTGATTTACGAGAAAGGTCTGGGGATGAAAATACCCTACGGCATCCCGAGCTACGGAATAAGCATAATAGTGGCTCTGCTTGCAATGATCCTCGTCTCGATGGTTACCAAGGGGGCTGCAGAGGAAGAGCTGGATCCGGACATTAGAGCGGCGATGGATCTGTAATCCTATTTTTTAATTTCGTATATTTTCCTGAGATTTTCAAGTTTCAGCACGTGCTCAACGTCTCCTCTCTCAATGACTCTGAAGGCATGCCTTACCATTTCCTTGTAGAACTCACAGTAGGGGCTTTTTGCATACATGGTTTTGTGCTCAGCATAGATTTCTGCAGGGCATGGAGAACCGCAGAGATGTCTGAATGTGCAGTCCATGCATTCCGGAATTTTTTCAACGATTCTTTCCCTGATGGGGCAGAAGATATCCAAAATTTCTTCCAGGTTGGATAGCATTGAAATATCAGCCCTGAACTCATCCATGCCTATGAATTCGCCACATGGATAGATTCCATCAACACTTATGGCGAAAAACCTTCTTCCGGCGCCACAGGGAGAGATGTCGCACTGAAGAACTCTGGAAGTTGGGGCGAACAACCCAAGGAGAACGTTTGCAAAATCTCCTATTACTATTCTTTCGCCTTCTCTGGTGTGCTCAATGGCCCGGTCAACAGCTTTTATGTAATACCTTTCAAAACCCTCAGGAGGTCTGAGCTCCCTACCACCCTCACTTGTCCCTCTTACCGGATTTGCAAGCAGTATCTCAACCTTTCCTGCAAGAAAGTCGACCAGTCCATCGAGATGTCTGTAGTTGTACACGTTTACCGTTGCTATGATGTTCAGGTTCCTGTACCCATTGAAATACTCCAGTGCATTTAAAACAGCCCTGTAGTGTCCCTCACCTCTGGTTGTTTCGTCAACCTCTCTGATGTGGCTGTCAAAGGAGATTCCCACACTCACGTTGTTTTTCATCAGAAATTCCGCATCCTCCTCGCTAAGAAGCGTTGCATTCGTCTGTATGCCGAATTTAAAATTGAACTCCTCAATTGCTTTGAAAATGATATCTTTTACAATTAGAGGCTCCGCACCGTGAAATATCACCCACTCCACGTTCTCCAGCCTGTTAAGGATATCCTCGAGAGTTTCATAATCAAAACTTCTCCCTCTGGCCCTGATCTCACCGGGAATGTAACAGTAAGGACAGTTTCGGTTGCACTTCTCTGTGGGGTTGATGTAAACGGTGGTTGGATTGATGGCGAATCTGTATCTCTCCATTTCCTTCAAAAACTTGTCTCTGTTCTTCTCAAAGAGTTTTTCTGCAATTTCGCTTCTATCTATAACCCAGAAACATGTGTTGGGGTCAAGATAAGCCTTAAAACTTCCAAGATCTATTTCCTCCAGCATGCCATCACCAAAAATTAAAATGGTGAACTTTCGTCCAGAGCCACGTAATGCGTGAGCCCACCTTCCGGTTTGCACTCGTATCTTGCTGCTATCACCATGATCGGGAGTATTCTGACCGCTTAAAAATTGTTGCTTTTGTTATACACATGTAATACAAAAAAAGTTGAATTTAAATAGCTCTTGAAACCTCTGAACTAAACCCGGCGCTCAGTGTTGCGAGTGCCACTGATATCAGCAGGCTTATATAGGTTAAGGGCAGGCCGATAAACCGTGAAAAGTCAAAAATGAAGAATGCGTAGGCGATGAACAGTGCCCACACCGTAACACCAAAGACGAAGCCCATGAGCATCCCTTTTCTCAGATTCTCGGTAGACCAGCCAATCAGTGCTGCGCCAAGCACTATTCCGGCCCAGTGGAGAATCGACAGTACTATACCTGCAGCAAATGCGACAATTCTAGCCAAATTCAATTACATCACCTCTCAGAGAGAAATCACACACCTTGTACTCACCACTGGCCCACAAATCAAGTTGATCGCTGTAGTGTTTCGAGAGGAAAAATCCGGAGTTGCCGCCGGGGATAACGCAGTAATTTTTGTCAAAAGTGACGATCATTCTCCAGCTACTTCCGGCCTGCGTCCCCTCCCACCCGGTACGGCGGAAGTTGAAAACCGTGTAGTCAGAACCACTCATCGGCATCCGTCTGTAGTCAAAGAAGTTAACCACACCGCTGAACGCATGCTTTATGTTTAGAACATTTAGATCGCCGTAAGTCTTGTAACCTTTCTCTTTTATCTCCTTAACAGCCATTTTCAGTGCCCTGGCTGCGATGTCGTCTCTATTTTCAACGGCTTCTGTTCTCTTGTCGTCGTACCACGGGCTATCGGGCGGGAGATTCTGAAGCACATAGAGTCGGGGATAAAAGCTATCATCAAGACCAGCGGAGTAGAATTCATCTCCGAATGTCTCGTTAACGAAGTACTTCAGCCACAGTGAGAATATCAGGGCCCCTTCCGAATCTTTCTCCATTCTGTAGTCCCAATTTTCAAGTTTTTCAACGTAGTCCTTCAGACCAACCATTTTGTCCTTGGCTTCCAGTATGAACGGTACAAAGTTCTCTGCAACCTTGGAGTAGGTATCTCTTTGCATTTTCATGAAGTAGTTCGCATCAACTTTGTCTGCCGAGTCTAACATCTCGTAAATCCTCATTGCTCTGTAGGGATCGGCGAAGTACATGGAGTCTCCGAGGTAGTGTCTGTATCCGAAAACAACTCTCTGATTGGCTGTAGCCACGTAATCTGGATTTATAAGATGTGGAATCTCCTCGAATGGGATGAATCCCTCCCAGCTTGAAATTCCGTAGGGTTTGAATCCTTTCCACTCTCCATCACCATTGGAGCCGTTGAATATGATATTTCCGGGCACTTCTTTACCGTTTATGGTTCTTATGGGGTATTTTCCTGCCGGATAGTACATCGTGTTGCCGTAAATATCGGCGTAAACAACGTTCTGTGCGGGAACGTAGAATTCCTTCAGGCCCTTAATGAAATCCGACATGTTCCTCGCATAGTTGTAGTGATATATGGCCACCGCTTCCGGTGTTGCAGCCAGCCCCGTCCAGCTTACAGCAACCTTAATTCCGTACTTCTCCAAAACAGGTCCGTGAACTGTTTTCTCGACGATGACTTTCCTTTCCTCAAATCCATGGTCTGTTTTTACCCTTACCGTCTTCACAACTCTCTCGGGCTCAACCCATTTCCCCTTGTACAGGTACTTGCTTCCGTTCCAGACGTACTGGTAGAAATCAATGACATCTGCCCCTACATTTGTGAACCCCCAGGCGACGTTGTCGTTCCATCCAATTACAATTACCGGGATTCCCGGAAAAGTCACTCCCCTGACGTTCCATCCTCTTAGCTGCGTGTGCATTTCGTACCAGATCGGTGGTGCGAAAAGGAGAAGATGCGGATCGTTTGCCAGCATGGGTTTGCCCGTTGTGGTCTTGTTACCACTGACTACCCAGTTGTTCGAACCGCCTGTCCCCTCAAACTTTGAAACGTAATCAACAAACTTCTTGCTCAGGTTTGTTCGGATTATCGGGTAGTCATGTTTCAGTGATGGAGGGTAAAGTTCCAGTGCTTTTTCTCCGAGTTTTTGAACTATCAGGGCTCTTTTCAGATCCCAGAAGTTTCCGGTCAAGCCCCAGGCTATAGATTTGCTTATCAACAGGGTATCCACCGGGGTCCAGTTGTAGGGTCTGTAATTTGCAAGCTTGAACTCTGGAGCTGGCTCACAGGTTCTGATGCAGTAATTTACACCATCGCTGTAAGCTTCGAGCAGTTCAGCGACTTTCGGATCCTTCTTCTTTATAAGCTTCCATGAAGCTTCTGCTGAGCTGATAAAGTCCATTTTAACGTGAAACTCATCGGAATCAAAGAATTTTTCCCCAAAAACCTCGCTCAGCTCGCCCTTCATCATTCTACGGTAGAGGTCCATCTGGAACATCCTGTCCTTTGCCTGAACGTAGCCGACGGCAAATGCAAGAGCTTTCTCGTCATCCGCTGTTATGTGTGGAACGCCGTATTCATCGTAATAAACGGTTGCCCTTCCATAGGGACTGTTAACGTGCTTTACTGATGTTGTTTTCCATATACTACCGCTAAACGGTGCCAGGAGAGATATGTAGCTGTGGGCAATGGCGAAGAACACGAGGAGGAACACAAAAATTGCTACCGGCTTAAACTTCATGGTGTGACATTTGAAACAACATATTTATCATTTTCTATTCATAACGACTTGCTGCCCGGAGTCACGAAAAATTTTAATCTGAACCTGCAAATCAAAACCAATGCCGGTTGAGTTCACGCTGCAAACTGACGACGGCCTTCGGCTTTATGGGAGAAGATGGGACGTAAGGTCTCCAAAAGCAGTAATCTGTCTCATCCACGGTTTGGGTGAACACTCCGGTAGGTATCAGCATGTTGCCGAGTTTTTTAACAGGCATGGTTACTCATTTGCCGCTTTCGATCTCAGAGGACACGGGAAGTCTGATGGAAAGAGAGGTCATGCGGAATATGAGAGGATTATGGAAGACATTGCATTGTTTCTTTCCAGCCTCGATTATGAATGTCCCAGATTTGTTTATGGACACAGTATGGGGGGAAATCTGGCCATTAACTTCATTCTGAGAAGAAGACCAAAAATCGCAGGAGCTGTGATATCTGCACCGTTTCTGGCATTGCACAAGGATCTGTCCACAGGTCTTAAGTTTCTTCTCAAATTCCTGAATGCTGTGGCACCGTCAATTTTGATTTCCAATGGCATCAATCCTGAATATCTCAGCAGAGATTTAAGGGTGGTGGAAGAATACGTAAATGACCCGCTCGTACACAACAAGATATCTCCGAGGCTTGTGTATCAGTTGATAGAGGCCGGAAAATGGGCTGTTGAAAATGCAGCTTCAGTTGACATCCCAGTTCTTCTTCTTCACGGTGATGAGGACAGAATCGTTTCGTATGGAGCGAGCAGGAGGTTTGCTGAAAGAGCAGGTTGCAAATTTATCTCATACAGGGGTTTTTATCATGAGCCCCACAACGAGGTTGAGAGGGAAAGGGTGCTGAAAGACATTCTGAGCTGGATTGAAGAGGTTCTGGGGTGATTGCATGTATGTACTCGGTATAGACGCTGGAACAACCGGAGTTACTGTTGGGGTTTATGATACAGAGGGCAATATTGTTGCCAAAAGCTATTCCGAGTTTGAAACTTACTATCCCAAACCCGGTTGGGTTGAACAGGATGCGGAACACTGGTGGAACAGCGTTCTGGATGCATGCAGACAGGCGGTGAAGATAGCCAGAGCCGGGGATCAGGTTGAGGCAATATCGATAGCCAATCAGAGGGAGACTGTTGTACCCGTGGGAAAAGATGGTGAGGCGATTTCAAGAGCAATAGTCTGGCAGGACAGGAGATGCAGAGAGGAAGTAGGGATGATAACGAGGGAGATGGGTGAGGAGAGATTGGCGGAGATTACGGGTTTGAAACCCGACCCCTATTTTACATTACCAAAAATTCTGTGGTGGGCAAGAAATAAGCCAGAAATCCTCAAAAAGGCGTGGAAACTCATGCTGGTCCATGACTATCTTGTTTACAGGTTAACAGGAGAAGTTGTTACCGACCACTCCAACGCATCGAGGACCATGCTCCTTGACTTGACCACAAGAAAATGGAGCGATGAAATAGCATCCGTATTCAGCATAGATCTCGATCTGATGCCGGATTTAAGGGCTTCCGGAGAGTACGTGGGTGAGACGAGGGGGAATGTGGCTGAAAAGCTCGGTATCAGGGGCAGACCTTCGGTGATTGTCGGTGGAGGCGATCAGCAATGCTCTGCTCTCGCCCAGGGTGTGGTTGAGGAGGGAAAGGTTAAGTCCACAACTGGCACCGGTACGTTCATGGTCGCTCCGGTAGAGCGGATCAGCGAATTTGGAGAGATAATATATTCAGCCCACGTCATTCCTGATGTGAATGTGGGGGAAGTCAGCATCTTCACCACAGGGAGTTTGCTGTCGTGGATTAAGAGATCTTTCTATCATGGAGAGGGTTACGATGTCCTGAACGTTGAGGCGGAAAGATCAGGAGCCGGAGCGAGAGGGCTGTTCGTCCTTCCCTTCTTCTCGGGAGCAGGATGCCCGCACTGGAATTCTGAGGCAAAAGGGCTAATAGGTGGTCTGACCCTTGCCCATACAAGGGGAGATATAGCAAGGGCTGTGATGGAGGCGGTAGCATTTGAGGTCAGGACGAACATTGAGGTCATGGAGAGAGGGGGAATAGTCGTGGAAGAGCTGAGACTGGATGGGGGTGCGGCAAATAGCAGACTGTGGAATCAGATTTTTGCTGATGTTACGGGCAAGAGGTGTCTGGTATCTTCTGATGTTGAGGCAACCGCTAGAGGAGCGGCAATTCTTGCTGCCGCAGGCACGGAAAATTTTAGTGGAATTTTCGATGCATTAAATTCGTTCATTCCTGATTTTTCAGAGGTTCTGCCGGATGAAAATGGGGTGAGGGTATATTCAGAGATTTATTCCGAGTACGTGAGGGTGAGGAATATGTACATCGGGAGGTGTTAGGATGCCGGTACTGCTGGTCATTATAGATGGCCTTTCAGACAGGCCTGTTGAAGGAAAAACACCGCTGAGCGTGGCGAAAAAGCCAAATCTTGATAGTATCGCTGAAATGGGGATAAACGGGATAATGGACACGATCGCACCGGGAATAAGACCCGGTAGCGACACAAGCCATCTTGCACTTCTTGGATACGATCCGCACAGATACTACACCGGGAGGGGGCCGATAGAGGCTGCTGGAGTTGGAATTGATGTTAAACCGGGAGACGTTGCATTTAGGGTCAACTTTGCGACTGTTGAAGGAGAGGGGAGTATTTTTGATAAAGTGGTCACTGACAGAAGGGCGGGTAGGATACAGAACACAGAGGAACTCATTATGGCGATTAGGGAGAACGTCAGTCTTCCGGTGGAATTCCTTATCGAAAGGGGAACGGGACACAGGGCAGCACTTGTTTTGAGGGGTGAAGGACTTTCAGACAGAATAACGGATACGGACCCGAAAACAGTGGGGAAGAGGGTGAAAAGATGCAAAGCTCTTGATACTGCTGCAGAGAGAACTGCGGAAATTGTCAACGAGTTCATGCAGAAGGCCCATGAGGTTTTGGACAGGCATCCGCTTAATGAGAAAAGAGCGGAGATGGGGTTGCCCAAAGCAAACGCTCTGCTTATACGTGGGTCCGGAGTTACACCGCATGTACCAAGCTTTAGCGAGAAATTCGGGTTAAGGCTGGCGGTTATAGCTGCAACCGCCCTCATAAAAGGGGTTGGTAGAATTGTCGGAGGAGAGGTTATAACACCCGAAGGGGCAACCGGAAACAGATATACGGACATCGGAGCAAAGATCAGGGCTGCTAAGGAAGCGGTCAAGAGGTATGACGTCGTTCTGCTGCATTTCAAGGCAACCGACGAGCTGGGTCATGATGGGGATTTTGAGGGCAAAAGGGATTTCATTGAGAAGCTTGATAGGCACATTTCCGATCTGCTGGAGCTTGACAGGGATGAGAACTGCCTGATTATCACAGCAGACCACTCAACACCGGTTAAGGTTGGGGAGCACACGGCCGACCCCGTTCCAGTTGTAATTCTGCACGAGGATGTAAGGGTGGATGAGGTAAGACATTTTTCAGAGTTCGAGGCTTACAAGGGTGGTCTGTGCAGGATAAGAGGCGGTGACCTGCTGAACATTGCTCTGGATCTGCTGAACATTGTGAAAAAATTTGGTGCATAAATTCCTATTTTTCGGAAAAAATTTTAGAATTCCACCTCTCCCGTCCTGATCCTCACTGACCTTTCGACCGGAATTACAAATATCCTTCCATCTCCGAACCTTCCTGTTCTGGCACTGGATATCACTGATTCTATTACCCTGTCAACCTCTCCGTCTTCAACCACTATTTCTATTTTCGTTTTTTGCAGCAGATCAACTTCCATTGTTCGTCCCCTGAATTGAAGTACTATGCCCTTTTGCTCTCCCCTCCCCCTAACTTCAGTCACAGTCATGGCTGTGAAACCTGCACTCTCCAGAGCTTTTTTGATATCATCGAGTTTCTCGGGTCTTGTAATCACCTCAACCTTCTTCATGTGTAGGCCACCTCCCCGTGCTGGGATATGTCAAGCCCAACGTATTCCTCATCTTCCTCAACTCTCAGCCCGACAGTCAGATCCACCACCTTTGCAATTATCAGCGTCATCACGAATGCGTAGATGAGGGCTGATAACGCACCAGCCAGTTGAATCACCACCTGCATCCCGTTTCCCGTTATCAGACCTTTCGCTGCGATACTGGCAAATATGCCGGTGGCAATTGCACCCCAGAATCCACCGACTCCATGCACGGCCCACGCATCGAGACTCTCGTCAATTCCCCTTTTAACTCTGAAAAGCATTGCTGAGTAGCAGAGGACGCCGGCGACACCTCCGATTACGAGGGCTGAAAGTGGGTCAACGTATCCCGCAGCAGGTGTGATCGCCACGAGTCCTGCAACTGCACCACTCGCCAAACCCAGGCTACCCGGCTTTCCTCTGATCCATGAGGCGAACATCCAGCTCAGAGCACCCATTGCTGCTGCTGTATTTGTTACTATGAATGCATTGCATGCTATTTCGTTTGCCTTCAGGGCACTTCCTGCGTTGAATCCAAACCATCCCAACCAGAGCAAAGCCGTCCCAATCAAAGTCATTGGTATGTTGTGCGGTTCAATGCTGTATTCTCCATAACCCGTTCTTCTGCCTACAAGCAGTGCCAGTGCAAGGGCACTGAAACCCGAGCTTATGTGCACCACCGTCCCACCGGCAAAATCCAGTGCACCCATTTTTGCGAGCCAGCCATTACCCCACACCCAGTGAGCGAGCGGATCGTAGACAAGAGTAGTCCACAGAATTCCAAATAGTAGAAAAGCAGATAGCTTGACCCTTTCTGCCATTGCCGATATTATTATGGCCAGAGTAATCGCTGCAAATGCCATCTGAAAGGCAACGAAACTGTAGTCAATCATATTCACATTTTTCAGTCCCAGGAAATTCAGACTGCCAACAATTCCATTGATGTCTTCACCAAAGGCTAGCGTGTAGCCCAGCAGTATCCACTGAACGCTCACGATCGCCAAAGCGACGAAGCACATTGCCACTGTTGACAGTACATTTTTGGATCTGACCATACCGCCATAGAAAAAACCCAGAGCTGGCGTCATCAGGATTACCAGGGCTGTTGAGGTCAGCAACCATGCAGTATCTCCACTCTCCATGTACTCAGAAAATCTGGCTCATATTAAAAAGATATTTAACAAAAACTCATAACTTTTCATAATTTCTCAGTATTGAACAAAATTTTCTAAAAAATTTTCAGTTCTATGACAAACCAAACATTTCGGCCAGATACTTGGCGTCGGGAAAAGCTCCTATCGTGTTTTCAATGGTTTTCTCGATGTCCATCTCAGCATTTCCAGAAATCCTGCCATGACCGGGTAATAGCAGATCAATCTTCATTGTTTTTATTCTCCTCAGGGAGTTGAAATATTCTCCAAGACTTCCGGATCTGTAAATTGTGGACAGAGTTCCACTTGAAAACAGGGTATCTCCTGAGAACAGAATTCTGTTTCTCGGCTCGTAGAGACAGATGGAGCCTGAGGTGTGTCCGGGGGTATGCAGAACTCTGAGAAACGAGCTGCCCAGATCTATCGCATCCCCGTTGTTCAGCCATACGTGAACCCTGTAGCCTACTGGCTTCTGGCCGTGGGTTCTACACATCATAACCTCATCGTCTCCATAGATTA
Source organism: Archaeoglobus neptunius (assembly GCF_016757965.1). Classification (NCBI taxonomy): domain Archaea; kingdom Methanobacteriati; phylum Methanobacteriota; class Archaeoglobi; order Archaeoglobales; family Archaeoglobaceae; genus Archaeoglobus; species Archaeoglobus neptunius. The sequence goes on from NZ_JAEKIW010000002.1 coordinate 174,538, forward strand.
TTTTAACCGCTGCATGCCTGTGAGCCATGATTACGGAGTTCTCTTGGAGGAAGAGGTTTCCACCGATGTGGTCAAAGTGCTCATGTGTGTTGATAACAATATCAATATCCTTCACCTTCATACCAATCTCGCTCAACTCTCTCTCGAGTTTCGGGAAATCCCTTGCCGTTCCTGAATCTATAAGAACGTTAAGATCCGCAGTTATCAGGTAGCAGTGGCTGGAAAGCCTTCCCGGTTTTATCTGATAGATATTTTTATGGATTCTTCTGTACATAGGCATCAAAAAATTAAAGGGAGCCGTCTCCTCTCTCCCCCGTCCTGATACGGACGGCCTCCTCCACCGGAATTATGAAAATCTTTCCGTCGCCAGTATTTCCTGTGAAAGCAGAGCTTACTATCAGCTCAATCACTTTCTCCACGTCCTCATTTCTCACCACAAGCTCCAGCTTAACCTTCGGAAGCAAGTCGACCTCCATTGTTCTTCCTCTGAACTGTATCCGCATACCTCTCTGTTTGCCTCTTCCTCTTACTTCCGTCACGGTCATCCCATAGAACCCCTTTTTCTCCAGTGCCGCCTTCACGTCCTGAAATTTTTCGGGTCGCACTATGGCCTCAACCTTCTTCATCTATCGCCACCCCTCTTCATGGCAACTGGCAATCCAGTTTCCGCACAGACGAAGTTAGGATATGCTACTGCTGCGTGCTCTGCGATGTCAAGTCCGAGCATTTCCTCTTCGGGGCTGACCCTTATTCCGGTTACCTTCTTGAGTATCCAGAACAGCACCAGTCCACATCCAAAGGCCCAGGCGAAGTTCACCGCTGCTGAAATAATCTGCACAGTAAAGAATCCCGGGTTACCGTATAGCAGTCCGGTTACGTGTGGAGCCTCGGTTGTGTAGATACCGTAACTCCCATCGGCAAATAGGCCCAGAGCAATCAGTCCCCATGTTCCGGAGAATCCGTGAACCGGTATGGCACCAACAACATCGTCTATCCCTCTCCTCTCAAGCCACCAGTATCCGTAGGTTGCTATGAATCCCGCAATCGTGCCTATTATCACGGAAGCCCATGGCTGTACCCATGCGCAGGGTGCTGTTATTGCAACCAGTCCTGCTACAGCTCCGTTGCAGGTCATACCCACATCGGGCTTTCCGTTTCTCAACCAGGTGATTATCATTGCCGTCGTTGCTCCTGCTGCCGCCGCCAGATTCGTATTGGCAGCGATTATCGAAATTCTCAGTTCGTGAGCCGAAAGAGTTGAACCCGGATTAAATCCAAACCATCCGAACCAGAGTATGAATGTTCCTATCACTGCAAACGCTATGTTATGGCCGGGAATCGGTCTTGGATTCCCATTTTCATCATACTTGCCTATTCTCGGCCCTAAGAGCATTACTGCAGCCAGAGCAATGTAGCCACCGAGAGCATGAACCACTCCACTTCCAGCAAAATCTAAAGCTCCGTAACCCCCTCCGAGACTTGTCATGAACTCGCTGCTGCTTAACCATCCACCACCCCAGATCCAGTGGCCATAGATGGGGTAGATTATCGCTGAAACTATTATGCTGTAGATTATATAAACTGAGAACTTTGGTCTTTCGGCGATTGAGCCACTTACAATCGTTGCTGCTGTTGCTGCGAATACGAGCATAAAGAACCACAGTTCTATCGTCGAAACGTCATAGGCATCTCCAGCCAGAAACCATCCCGTTGTACCGACAATTCCATGCCAGTCAGTACCCATCATCAGTGCAAAACCAACCGCAAAGAAGGCCAGGCTACCAACTGCGAAATCCATCAGGTTCTTCATCATTACATTGGCAACGTTCTTTGCCCTTGAAAAACCGGCCTCAAGCATCGCAAAACCGGCCTGCATGAACATCACTAGAAAACCGCAAATCAGAACCCACACGAAGTCTACTGGCAGTTCTGGATTCTCCTTAAGAGTCTCTGCACCACTTGGATCTGCTCCGACTGTGGTGGTGAGTAACACCACCAGTAACAGCACCAAACCCGCAATACTCCCCGCACGCTTCATGTTCTCACACTCTCAGAAATACCGAAGTATTTTAAAAATTTTTTAATATTTTGTTGAATTTTCTAAGATTTTTTCACAAATGTTGTGAGTTACTCATAAAATTTTTAAACTACTCGATGCTTGAGTGATTATGCGAAATCCAGTAAGGGTAACAATTGCATTTGATGATGAAAGCTTCAGCATCTTTGAAGAGCTGAAGAGGAAACTGGGCGTGTCGCAGAGTGAGATTATCAGGCGTGTAATAAAATTCTACAGTGAATACATGTTTCTGGAAAGATTGGATAGGGAGAGGGTAGCAACATATGTTGAAATGCTTGCTGAAGGAGAGCACGTGATACTGGATATTGATCACTGGGTCTCATTTCTTGAGTTTCTGGAAACTCATCCGAATGAAAAGGAGTTCTGGAGATTGCACAAGGAGATTGCAGAAGCACATGCTGAGGAATTTAAAGGAAAAGATATGGAATACATTCTTAAGCGACTTGAAGCATGCAATTTTTTCAGATTGCAAATTAAGGAGAGGGAATACGTTCTGTTACTAAACCATGAGAAGACAAAAAAATTTGTAAGGGAAATGCTGGAGGTTGTTCTGGAGAAGATGGGATTCGAATATGAAATGAAGGAGGATCTGATGAAGCTCAGAATAAGAATTTAGGATTTTTCTTCTCTCATCTTGAAGTAGGTGTAGCCGACCCTGTGCACAGCAGTGATGTGACTTAAAACCGCAATTACCAGCACAGCCTCATAGATGTATCCCGTCAGCATTCCGATCAGGAGTATCAACAGCCTTTCACTTCTTTCCGCTATCCCGACATCACATTTCGGAATCACGTTCTCGGCTCTGGCCCTGGTGTAGCTTACAAGCAAAGCACCGCTCAGGGCCGCTGCTATGACGACCCAGTCCACACCGTAAATTCCGAGAGAAATGAAAAGCAGAACGTCAACGTATCTGTCAGTTACAGAATCCAGATACGCTCCAAAGTCCGTTTTCATGCCGGCAGTTCTTGCCAGAGCGCCATCAAGGAGATCGCAGATGCTGCTGATCATCACCAGGATGGCAGCAAAAAAGATCCTGCCCTGTACAATGTAGTATGCTGCAGCAAATCCAAAAATAAGTCCCAGTGCAGTGAGATGGTTGGGTTTGACACCTGCGCGCCCAAGCAGCGTTGCAACTGGCTTTGCCAGCTCGGTGGTGAGAGGTTTAATTTTGCTCAACATTTCATTTCCAGATTTTGCCCTTGTAGTGCCCTGTAACAGGGCAACCCAGGCAGAGGTCTATTCTCCAGTATTCGCAAGTTGTGCAGTTGACCTCTTCTCCGCAGGGTACGTTCCTGGACTTCTCAATGTACATTTTAACGGGCATTACCGCATCTTTCTCTGACCTTACAATTATCCCCGCTTCGACGTTGTACACTTCCGGTTCTGCCCTTATGTGCTTGTCAACTATCGCCTCGAGAGTTGTGAGGTCCTCGCCACTGAGGAAAAGGGTAAGATTTTTGTCTCCGGCAACAATAAAGCCGTTAAGGAAAAAAGGACACTTGGAAAGCTTTGAAAGTATCTCACTTGGTTTTTTGCACTTTACGTCCACCTTCAGCACGTAGAGTCCCGACTTTTTGATGTTCAGTCCGTATGCGTGACTTATAACTCCAAGCTCTTTCAGTTTCTTAATCCTGCTACCTACCGATGGCTGTGAAAGTCCCACCACCTTTGCAATTTCGCTCTGGGACATCTCAGGATCTTTTTCGAGCAGTTCAAGAATCATCCTGTCCTTTTCATCAATGTCTATAATCTTTGTCATTTTAAGACACCGAATAAATGTCGGTGACAACTTATAAAAAATTAGCGGAAATGCCAGAATATGAACAAAAAATTTAATAATTAAATACGTCCTGTAATTTTGTCCTGAACTACTCGAACCTCAGTGCCTCAATTGGCTCAAGTCTGCTTGCCTTCCACGCAGGATAGAGGCCGCTGATAATCGACGTTGCGACTCCTACCGAGAATCCCAGGATGATGTATAGGAGTGTTGAGGGCTGGAAAACGTAGGTCACATCCTTGAGTATGGCGTAGTCTATCAGATATCCCGCAATTATACTCAGCATACCACCGGTCACGCTCCCAATAATCCCGAGAATTAAAGCTTCAAGGAGAAATATTCTGAGAATTGTAGTTCTGTAAGCGCCGATTGCCCTCATAACTCCTATCTCCTTCGTCCTCTCGATGGTTGACATCAGCATTATGTTCAGTATGCTGACCCCGGCAACAAGAAGTGAGATTGAAGCAATTGCCATGAGGAATGTGTTAATCTGAGAAAATGCTTCCTCTATCCTGTCCAGAATTATTTTGAGATCGAAAACAACCACTTTTTCATCTCTGCTGTTCAACCTTTTTTCTATTTCCTTCTTCAGCTTCTCCACCTTTTCAATACTCTCAGCCCTTACGATCACCATGGTGTACCCTGCGTTGGAAACCTTTTCGAAGTCTTTGGGGGAGAGGAAAATGGCCGAGTTCGGATTTATGTCGAATCTTGCTCCGCTGTCCTCAAGTATGGCAGAAACTCTGAATTCTCTCCCGTTGATAGCGATCTTGGAGTTAACTCTGATTTTGGCAGCATCTGCAATCCTTTTTCCAATAACACAACTGCCCTTCAGCCTTATGACTCCCTTCTCAGCCTTGAACATTTCACCAACATCTTTCTCGTCCATCCCGTAAACGACCATGTATGCCCTTCTTTTTTTGGCCTCAACAAGTAAATAGTCAGATTTGATGGCGATGGCAGTATCGACATACGGGAGTTTTTTTATTGCGTTGATATCCTTCTCGGCAATGTACCTGTAGCCCTCCTGAGCATTGGGAGATACTATCAGCTCATTGGCCACATCCTCGAAATTGGAGAGGACAGTGGCCTTCAAACTCTCTCCAAAAATTCCAATTGCAGAAACAGCCATCACACCGATGAATATTCCAACTACAGCAAGCAAACTCCTGACCTTTGCCCTTTCAAGGTTTCTTTTAGCCAGCTCGAAGTACATGTTATCTCTCCACACTATCTATTTTCCCGTCCTTCAACCTGATAATGAGGTTTCCGAATTTAGCAAGACTCGGGTCATGAGTTACAAGTATTACCGTAACGCCTCTATCCTCGTTCTGCTCCTTGATTATTTTCAAAACCTGCTCACCGGACTTTGTGTCGAGGTTTCCGGTTGGCTCATCGCAGAGAAGTATTTTTGGATCGTTTGCTAATGCTCTCGCAATCGCCACCCTCTGCTGCTGCCCTCCGCTCAGCTCGTTGGGTCTCCTGTTCATACCATCTTCAAGTCCAACAATGGTTAGAAGTTCTTTGGCCTTTCTCTCCCTCTCACCTCTGCCAACACCTCTGAATATCATAGGGAGTTCCACATTTTCAAGAGCCGTTAGAGTGGGAATGAGGTTGTAGCTCTGAAAAACAAACCCGATTGTATCTCTCCTCAGCTCTGTAAGTCTATTATCATCGAGATTTGCCGTTTCGACTCCATTTATCAGCACTTTTCCCGAAGTGGGTCTGTCAAGACACCCAATGAGGTGAAGGAGTGTTGATTTTCCGCTTCCCGAAGGGCCCATCACGATGACGAATTCACCGCTTTCAACTTCCATAGAAATTCCATCAAGCGCTCTAACCTCGTAGTATTCCGTTTTGTATATTTTGTACACGTCAAGAAGCTCAACAACCATCATTTCTTTAGCTGTCTGTATACTATGTACCCAACCACAGTTACCACGGCAACAGCGGCGATGGCCGATATTATAAGTGGTAGATTACTTGTTTCGACCTCACCTGGAAGCTCCTCTGCCAGATCTACGGTTTTATGGATTTCAAAGCTTTCCCCTATCGCATTTGACCAGCTAACCGTAATCAGCACACTCCTGTTACATTTCACCGGTAGATCAAAGCTCTGAAAGTCGGAAGGATCTATATTACCAATGAAATAGTCTGTCCGGTATTCACCACATTTTGCCACAGCATAGGCGTTGTAAACCGTGCTCCTACCATTATTGCTGACATCACCCGAAACACTCGTCTGCAGACCCTCTCTGTTAACCTTGATGTTTGTCAGCTTTACAGCGTAGGAATCAACTACATTAACGGAAAAACTTCTTTTTGTGGTGTAAACATTTCCAAACTGGTCACTGTAAGTCAGTATGAAGGTTATATTCCCGTTGCCGCTTTTTGATGGGCTGAATTTGAAATCCACCGTTTTACTCTCTCCAGGCTGCAGCATTGCAATCTCTGCAGGATAGGTGAAGGTTCCAAGCTCACTTTTCGCCCTGACTGTAAGGCCAGAAATTTCGTCATTTCTGAGATTGGTGATTTCAACGGGAATCGTTATTGAATCTCCAATGAAAAGTGATCTGTATGGTGGAGTTACGTTTAGCTCAACGTCCTTCGCCTTCAGCAGGTTTATTTTAACTACCTTCACAACCTCATGAAAGTTCCTCCCATTGTAGAATGATATCCTGAACCTGAGGGTATCACTGGTTGGAATGAACTTGAATGTGCCCTCTGCCCCACCATATACCGTGCCTATATAGGCAATTTTCGGAACGGCATTAAAGAGCGCCTCAACCTTAACGTCCTTCAGCTCAACGGGTGAAGAAACGTAGAATTTTAGATCATTGACCTCTCCTTCGTAGAGAGGGGATGTGATGACGAGGGAAGGAAAACTATCGTCAACCACAATCTGTATGTTCTGCGTTAAGCTACCGTTTTCCAGTGAAACGTCAACCTCAAGGTTGTACCGTCCTTTTTCATTGGCCTTTACGGAGAAGGATAGGGAATAACTGCCTCCAGGAGGAATTGTTCCAACACTGTAGATTGATTTCGGTTCAACTTTTAAATCATTTGACTTCAGAACCACTGAATTGACCGTTACGTCCTTTGTTGTGGGATTTGTGAGCGTAAGAGTAATGTCAGCGTAGTCTCCCGGCAGGAGGACTTCTGGTGTGATTGTATAGCTAACAGAAACACTGGCGGCGTATGTGCAGTGAATTACAGTCACAAAGAGCACGAATAGAGCAAGTATTAATTTTCGCATGACGTATCACCTTCGTGGCGTTCATCTGGCCCTTCAGATCCGGGCTGGTAAAATGCAGACGGGTTTAAATTACTCGGTTTCATGCTATCAAGTGGATATGCTGCAATAAAACTTTTCTCTTTTTCGTCATTTGCCCCCAGAGTAACACCACTCTTCATCGCAGGCTCTGCCATCTCAGAGTGGCTGACCTCTGGGGGCCATGTCCCATGTCCGGGTTGCCCCATGCTCATCGTAAGGCCTTCGCCTCACTCCCAAGGGGACCTATCGACATGGTTTATCCCCGAGCTCGCAGAGAAGCTTCATCGTCGGCGCTGCCACCTCAGCCCCTTCCCCGATCGGGGACATTAATATATCATCTAATGAACTATTAATACCTTCACTCGGCGGAGAATGTAGATGACGGCTCCACTCACCAGCCATGCGATGGAGAGAAGAAGAGTGCTTGGATCTGCCCATGCGGCAAACATGATCGGTAGCAGCAGAAACGGGAGCAGAGCAGGATCTCTGAAAAGCTTAATGTAAGACATATTGGCTGCAACGATCATGAGTATGAAAAACAGACTGGAAACCTGAGCGAGAGACGAAACAGATGGAATTATGAGTATCAGGAAGGATACGATCACACCGGCGATAACGGCAGTAATTTTAACCTCGCAATCAAGCATGGCTGATGCAACTCTCGAAATGAGCAGTATCTGCCCGTTTACAACAGACATCGATCCGAGAACGACTGCAAGAATCACTAAGGGTGCCAGAGGTGGAAACAGCATTCTCGCAACCCTCTCGATGGGTGCAGAAGTTGTAGCGATATCTGCACTCGCAATTGCGATGGTTGTGAGCAGGAAGTAGATGGCTGTTGCAATCAGAACGGTAAACACCATCGCCGCCGGCAACATTTTCTCAGGGTTCTTCACTTCCCCGGCAACACTGCCCACAACCTCGAAGCCAGCAAATAATGTGTATATCAAAAAGGAACCTGCAAGAATGGGAGAGAATTCATCAACTGTCGGTAGTGGGATCGAAAATGTACTTTTAAAAATGCCTGCAAGAATCACGGAGAGAAAGGTTAAGACCACGAAGGATGTTAGCAGTTTCTGAGCCTTTGCAACGGACTCGATACCCACAACATTAAGGACTGTGAACAGGAAAATGAGAGCGAGAGATGTCGGCATGCGTGATAGCGGGACTAAAACGCTCAGGTAGTCTGCAAAGCCGAGTGATACGAAAGCTGCCGCAGAAGCTGCTGAGAGACAGAAGCTCCACCCCACAATGAAAGCTACTCCACTACCAAAAGCCCTCTCAACGAAAACGTAAAATCCCCCGGTTTCTGGAAAAGATTGGGCGAGTCTTGCATGGGCAACCACCGTGAACAGAAGGATTAACCCGGTAATCAGAAAGGAAATCGAAGCGAATTTACCCGATGTTTTTACAAGCGGTGCGATAACGGTGAATATCCCCGGCCCGATTGTTGATCCCACGCCAATTGCTATTGCATCCCAGAACCCAAGCACTCTCTTTTCAGTCAATGTAATCTCCTCCAGACATCGTAACACTCACAGTACGGTCGATTTTCAAATATACTCCACAACCACGGTGGCCTGTATTCTCCTAAGGACCACAGGTAGTGTAGCAGAGTATCCTCCTGAATCGTGGCCGGCTCCAGAGATGCTGTGTCAACGCCCACACTGAATGTATACCTAATGGAAGAGATGGCATCGTTGATCGATTCTTTTTCACTTATGAACGGTGGTTTAAGTAGTACGTAAGCTTGCAACTTCTAATTTTTTGCCTCCTAAAATTTCTACCGCTGATCGTATTTTATACTCTGAGATATACTCGGGTCTGGACTCCACAACAACCACTTTTAATTTTTTACAACAACTAAGCTTTTCAAGTATTTTTAATCGTATGTGCTCCGGTAGTTCTCGGTCGTTGAAGAAGGACCCATTGTTATAGAGATTTATAACGGAATATCTGTCCAACCTGTATTTTTTGTAAGTTTTGATAAACGCAGTAAATATTTCCTCGGGTGTTAAAACAACACTAAAACCTTGAGAAAGGTAATGCCCGCACATGTTACATCCAGCGCCCCAAAATGCCCATTCGCACCCTAAGGAGGGGAGATAGACTACCAGCCTTTTAACACAATCTCCATCATAAAATTCTTCTCTTATATCAACTACACACTCCATCTCTCGTTTATTTGTGCTCGATACGCTCGACAACCTACCCGCTCTCAGTCTTCTGAATTCTTGGATTCGTTTCAGCGCTGAAGATACTTGCACACATAACTCACGGCAGAATGGCTTATATATTTTGCTGTGAAACCTCAAGTAACACAATTTAGCAATTCTCTGAACAAAGGTCAGCTTTGTGTATTACTCAATATTCCTGACCTTCCTGAACAGCTCTGAAATTCTCAATTCTTTTTTGAAAAAGACTGCCGGATGATCAGATTTGCGGATTTGAACATTGCCTCTCACCTCCACACTGCTCTGTCCATCTGCAATCAGTATGGCCTCCTCGATGCTGATCTCAATCTTTCTGTTCATACTCACAACAAAGGGCTTCCAGCCGAACCTGAAGGGTGCAATCGGCACGATAATGATGGAATCGAGGTAGGGATCCACAACCGGCCCCCCTGCTGAGAAAGCATAGCCGGTGGAGCCGATCTGAGTTGCAACAATCATACCATCACACCTCAGCCTGTCAACCTCAACTCCATCAAGACGGATTTTGACATCCATCATCTTACCCGGTTGTCTGCTTAATATCGCAAATTCGTTTAGTGCGAGAGTATCATGGCAGACAAGTCTCGGAAACTCCTCTATTTCAAAATTTTTTACAGCCTCGTGCAGCTTCTCTTCAAAGTTGTCGGGTGTTGAATGTGTCAGCAGTCCAATTTTACCCGTGTTTATTCCGAAAATTGGAGGACAGTTCTTAATTTTCTGAAGAATTCTTAGAATTGTTCCGTCTCCACCAATGCTGACGATGAAGTCGTAACTTTCCAGCTCCTTTGAAGGTGAGCTGAATGATTTAAAGGAGATATCCATTTCTTCAATAGCCTTCTCCACCCTGCTGAGAATCCCATCAGTCTTGTAAACAATTGCAGCCCTCATCTTATCAGCTCCAGAAGCTTGGGGTGAAGCTTCTCGTTTGCTGCCACGATCTTAAGTCGTTCCTGCATATCAAATTTTTTATCTCCGAGGTCTTTTCCGGTATCGTCAGTAACCTTTGCCCCAGCTCTCTCCGCTATGAAGATTCCTGCTGCGGCATCATATATTCTCAGCATTCCGTTCTGCCTGATATCTATAAAGCAGTCAAAAGATCCTTCGGCGAAAAAGCAGAGTTCTGTGGCAGCACTCCCGAAAATTCTCATTCTTCTGAAGGGATACCTTTTATCCGGATAGTAGATTATTGCATTGCAGTAAAGGGAATTCTCGTCGCTTACAGCGATCTTTTCTCCGTTCCTGTAAGCTCCGCTAAAATCTGCGTAATATTCATCTCCCGTTGCCAGGTTGAAAACGTATCCGAAGAACGCATCTTTAAGTCTGTCTGATCTGGAAAAGCACAGGCTGATCGAATAGATCGGTACCCCCCTAGTGGCATTGAAGGTGCCATCAAGAGGGTCAAGGGCGACGAAGATGCTTCCGCTTCCGATCACTCCTGACTCTTCTGTTACCACCGTTACGTCCTCTTCTTTGAGAATCTCAATGGCTATTTCCTCAGCGACTCTGTCAGCAGCCTTTGTTGGTGTGCCATCTTTACCCATTCCAACGGTTTTCCTTCTTTCGTTCAGCGGGAGAGATCTCAGGGCATCCCTCACTCTCCCTGCAATATCTCTTGAAATTTTCAGCGCCCAATCTTCATCCATAAGGCCAGTAATTTTCAGGGCAAGAAATAGTTTACTGAATAGTAGGCAACTGCGGCTGTTATTGGAACCGTGATATTGTCCTGAAGATAGTGCCCTCTGACCCTCTCTATCCTCTCAACCATGGCTCCGGCAGAACATGCTACCAGGGAGGGGAAAGGCTTCAGTAAGAGTAAAGAGACGAGAAATGGCAATAGAAACATTACGATCGTTGCTGAGAGTCTGGAGTGGGGGAAATTGAGCCTCTTAATTATCCCACCAACCCCATCTCCCAGAATTGAAACAAGGATGGAAGCAAAACAGGCATCCACCGGAAAGAACAGAGTAACGAAAAATGCCGCAATACCAAAATATATGTATGCTCCAATTTTGTTTCTTTCGTATTCCCTGGCGATTGCTCCAAGAAGTCCGTATTTAAGCCTTAAAACTTCAAATACGGCAGAAAAAGTTAGTGCAGCAAAAATTCCGAGCAATACGACCTCTCTGCCAAGGTAAATGTATGCAGGTATATAGATAAGACCGGTAAAATGAATTGATTTACGGGCAATCTCTTTTTTAATCTCACTCAACTGAAATCCTCTCAAGCTGACTCGTGAGGTTCCATATCATTGTTCTAACGTGCATCGGCAGGTTCGGATCTGCCGATATGTCTTCCAGAATCGAGATTGCTGTTGCCGCTTCAAGGGAAACTTCATCCGTAGCGGTCAGTTTCTCTCTAATCTCGCTTGCCACTTTCCTAACATTTCTCGGCACGGTTTCATCATGGATGATTCTATCAAGCGTTTCCAGAACCTCTCCAAGCTCCTTCTTCGCCATGCTCACCACCTCGCAGAACTGGAAAGTTTTAATAGCTCGGACACGAAGTGATATCGTGAGTGATAAAAAAATTTCGGAAAAGGGCATTTCGGATGCAGCAGAATTGCTTTATAAAGGAGCAAAGATGCTTGCCTATAACTGTCCTGACTGCAAGCTACCACTTTTCGAGTTGAACGGAAAAATATTCTGTGCTTCGTGCGGGAAAGAAGCAGTTATCGAGGAAAAAGAAGAGGCAGAGGAGAATATTAAAGAAGAAACACCCGTTTCCGTCCACTCTGACATAACCAAGAAAATAGAGATGGCAATGTCAAAAATATGCGATATGATTGTAGAGTCGAAAGATGTCGGGGAGGTTAAGGAGCTTGCAGATTCTCTCGAAAAGCTTGCAGAGGTAGTTAAAAAACTGAGGTAGAAAAATATTTTATTCTCTGTATTTCTACTTGACTCATGGACAGAGTGACTGCTGGTATAATTGCGGTTGTCGCCTTAATTATTGTAATTGCGGGGTCGATTTGGTATTATTTCGGTTTACTGGCCTTGGTACGGTTGATACTCTTTACAGGATTCTTTGGACTGGCAGCCCTTTCCGCAATTTTTTCCGCAGTTTTAATCTACGCCAGATCAAAATATCTGATTCCAGCTCTAATTTCTCTGGTTTTTTCCGCTTACGCAGCCTACCAGTGCTATGCATGGCAGCATCCATATCACGTCGCAGTCATCGCCATCGGATACATCCTGGTTTTTCTTGCCGGTCTGTGGTGGATATCGGAGCCGGATCTGAGCCTTTACGAGAGGTTAAGGGGTGCACACTCTCTTGAAAAGGCCGGCAGGTTCAGAGCAGCGGCAAGAAAATACGAAAAAAAGGCCGATTACACCAGAGCAGCAGAATGCTACCTGAAAGCAGGACTGGCCGAGTCGGCGGCATGGTGCTATGAAAAAGCTGAAAAGTATGAGAAAGCTGGAGAGATTTACGAGAGACTTGCAGTCGAAAAAGGGGACAGTTACTACTGGAAGGAAGCTTATGAGATGTACAGAAAGGCAGGGGAGAATCTGAAAGCTGCGAAATGTCTTGAAAGATATGCCGAAGATGAACCCTGGTTCTGGGAGGATGTTGCCAGGATTTATGAAGAAAACGGAGATGAGGAAAACGCCAGAAGAGCGTGGATGAGGGCTCTGGAATACTACAGGAAGGAGGCCGAGGAGGACGGGGTATTCTGGGAGGATGTCGCCAAGATCTACGAAAAGATGGGTGATGTGGAAAGGGCAAGAGATGCAATGACTAAATTTGCAGAATACTGTGAAAACGAGGCTAAAAACGATCCAGCATGGTGGAAACACGTGGCAGAGGCATACGAACATCTTGGAGAAAAGGAAAAAGCCGAAAATGCCATGAAAAGATACAGCGAGTACAGGAGTAAGACAGAAGGCTGAAATTTTTAAAAATTACATGAGTTTGAATCCGAAAAGTATGCTGAAACCGACGTAGGCTATAACGAGCATTATAAAGGAGTGCTTTGCTCCGGAACTCAGGCTCCCCTCACCCATAACACCTGCAACCATTCCTGCGAATATTCCCTGGAATACAGCAGCGTGGAGGAACACATTTCTGTAGAGATTTACATCTACGCTTTGTAGCATGGTAAAACTCTGGCCGGTTGCCTGAACTTTGGCAGCACTTTCAGCAAGAGTTGATAGAAATGTGGATGAAATTACGTAAACGATGCCGATGAAGACAAAGAAGGCTATGTAGACTATAACAACGTACATGAACATGTTTGTCAGTCGTTCTCTCCTCAAAAGCTCTGCTCCTGTTGCATCCTTTGCCGATATCATCAAAACTTCCGTAACGTTGCCGGTTGACTTCAGGGCCTCATTTAGCAGGGTCATGGTTCGTGAGATCTCAAAGATCTTGAGCCTGTTCGCAAACCTGACCAGTGCATCGCTCAGACTTATTCCCCAGTCGAGGTCAGCCTTTATTTTTGCGATCTCCTTTTTTAAGGGACTCGTGTCGGTTTTTGCAATCATGCTGATCGCCCTGTATATCGGCATACCACTCTCGTTGGCGGATGCGAGCTTGCTGAGAAAAATCGGCGTCAGACGCATGTAGGTTTTAATTCCCCTCCTGCCCCATTCGTAGAAGAAGGCAAAAGGCGCCAGAATTATCATCAGGGAGATGAAAATATAGTCATCAATCGTAAAGAACCAGTTCTTTACGTCCATTCCCGGAATGTAGGGGTTCACTAGGATTCCGTATGTAACCATGATAACCGCTGCTGGGATTGAAAAGGCGAATGTGTAATACGGGTTGTCTCTTATCACTGCAAATGGGTTTTTGAGCCTCTTCTTTAGCTTGTATCTGTTCACCTTTTTCTTTATCTTTTTAACCTCTTCTTCATCAAGCTCTCCGGATCTCCTGATGTAGACGAACCTCTCCCTTAACTTGGGTGCCGACCCCTCCTCACCCGGAGTCAGGAGTTTTATCAACATTGCAAACATAAATGACCCTATCGGGATAACAAAGTAAATTATGGCGAATATCGCCACGTCGTTTGTCTGGCCCATAACTGACATGACCGTCTGGATGATTATCAGGAAAAGTGGACCTGCTACAAAGGCCGTGATATACGTTTCCGCCATCAGGCCAAGAAATTCAAGAAAACTCTTCTGATCCTGTCTTGCCCTCTCGAAGTAGAATTCTGCTCTCTCTTCAAAGTATCTCGTGATATCTCCGCCACTGTCAATTATGGTTATGAGTCCGTGTATGAATTCCTTGAAGTTGTCGGACGGAGAGTTGTCCACGGCCTCGGCAAGAGCAGTTCTCAGGTCTTTACCCAGCCCCTCAACCTCCCAGAGTATCCTTGAAGCCTCTCTGGAAACCTCTCCGTAAACCTCGTGGTTATCTGCAAGAGCTCTCAGAATCTGCACCAGACTCATCCCACCCTTGCTCAGAGAATACATGAATGTTATTGCATGCGGCAGGACACGATCGATCTTGCTTTTTCTGTCGCTTATAACTGTTGCGGGATATACCGTGAATATCAGATTTCCCATGTAGTAAAGAAGAAGAGTGATCCCGATTGCCAGAATACCGGCATAAACGAAAGGACGGTAGAACAGCCAGTAAGTAGCGAATGGCTCAGGAAGTTTTACCGGAAAGAGAGGAGGTATACCAACAAACTTCACGAGTATAACGGCGAGTATCAGCCCTATAATCGCCCCTATTATTCCAAAAAGGAGAGAAAACATTCTTGCTGTGGCGATATACATCTCAGGGGGCATTGAAATCATTGCTTTCTTAAGCGAGCGTTCAAGCTCGAAGTATTTATCTTCTTTTTTCCTTATTTCTTCCCCAAAGAGCTTGTATCCAATATAGGTTAACGAATTGGCCTCCTTAAACATGTTATCCCTCCGAAATGGCCTCCAGAACCTTATCTGGTTTTGTTTGGTAGGTGTGAATTATGTTGCTAACTCTTTTAAAATCCCTGATGTTGTGATTGAGCATAAACTCCAGCACCCTCTTCCTCCTGTCCAGCTCCTCATTCAGCTCCCTCACACTCCACCCCCTCTGCCTCCTTATCTCCTCCAGAGCCTTCGATGTTCCCACCATCGCATGCTCATCCTTAA